>SLDG01000154.1 GCA_007125355.1 Balneolales bacterium
GGGAGTTGTAAGTTCTGAATTTACATCAAAAGGTGAAATGTATAGCCTTGTTGGCTTACTCAAGAGTTAATTCATTTAGCTTGTCAATCGCCCTTCGGTATCTTCTAAGTTGCTCGTGCGTGTCTCGACCGTACCACTCATGAGACCTTTCAAACTGATCGAGTGTTACATCGTAATGCTCGAAAACCCCATCTAAAAGCCGTACTACATAAACAGAGTCTTCGGGTAAAACCTTAAAACTGTGTGCCATTTCAAGCTCTATCAGCATTTTGATATATGTGTCTTCGGGAATCAGATCATCCGGCTTGTACTCTGCCTCTTCGTTGCAAGAGGCGAGTAGCATAGCCAGTAAAGTAATTTTCCAGAATGTGCTGAAAAATGTGCTTTTGGTCATTCAGAAGGTGGTTTGGGATTTAACGGTCGTAATACCAATTCATCAATCAGAAGGTTGTCGGGTGTTTCGAGTATGTGGATGAGTGTGTTTGCGACATCTTCTGATTTCATCATGTGGTCGTGTGTTTCAGAGCCGGCTTTTTCGAAAAATTCGGTAGCAACTGATCCGGGATAAACGCATGAAACCTTGATTTTATCATATCGTAGTTCTTTAAATAATGCCTGCGAAAATCCACGAAGCCCAAATTTTGTAGCATTGTAGCCTGATATTTGAGGATTTCCGATTAGTCCTGCTACAGAAGCGATATTAATGATATGTGTATGTGTTGGATTTTTTTTGAAATGTGGGACTACTTTTCTGGTAAAATAAAAAACTCCGTTCAGATTCACATTCATCATGGTGTGCCAGTCATCCAGAGAAATCTTATCTATCTTTCCGAAGTATCCAAGTCCGGCATTATTTACGAGAATATCCGGTTTGTGTGTGTCTGAAAATGTCGAGTCGACCCACTTACTGACCGCCTCTTCGTTGGTGACATCCAAAACCACAGGAAAAAAATTATTTCCTATCTTTTTTTGGATCTCGTTTAGTTTTGATTCACGACGAGCAACTCCATAAACTTTAGCTCCCTTTTCAATTAATAATTTACATAATGCGGCTCCAATACCACTGCTTGCACCTGTAATAATTGCGTTTTTATTTTGTAGATTCATTATAGTTTAAGTATTTAATAATTTGTTATTTACTCTATGTGATTAAGAACATATTCTGATTTGTAATAATTCCTTTTTTGCTTGAATCTCCTTGCATATCATACAATATTTTAGATATAGAAAATATAATGGTTTGCCTTAGTCTTCTCAATCTGTTATCAAAACTAACATTGAGGCATGTTCAGAATGCTCAATCTCATTATATTGCAGTGAAAATTAAATAAAAGCATCACATCATCACATAAAAAATAAAACAGGCCATGTATTATCTTGATGTCGGTAACTCTAAAATTAAAATTAAAAAGCCGGATAAGACCTCATGGCTTCAATCTTTCAGTTGCAAGACTTCAAACCCGAACGAAGCTGCTGAGTTTATAAAAAGGCAGGGTGATAAAGTTGTTGGCATTTCTGTGGTTAAAAGTGCCAGAGAGGCGATAGATAGTGAACTTGGTGAAAATAAACTCGTTAAGTGGCTCGATATATCAGAAATCCCGGAGAAATCTATAGATTACGAAGGCAAGGAAACCCTTGGAATGGACAGAATTATGGCATGCCTTGGAGCGCGGGTTTTGTCGGATACGCCAGTGATTGTTGTAGATGCGGGTACGGCCTGCACGATTGATTATATGGATGATAAAGGGGTTTACCGAGGCGGCGTTATTATGCCCGGATTGTATTTGTGGGAACAAGCACTTAAGGATTATGCTCCGGCGTTACCGGCTGTGGTGAGAGACATCCCCATGCGTTGGCCGGGTAAAAATACGGAAGATTCTGTGCGATGGGGACTCAGCGGCGCTTTTGTTGAGGCGGTAAACGGGCTTGTCCGCAAATACGATTATCTGGCAAAAGTTTGGGTAACCGGCGGTGACGGCGATTGGCTGGCCAAGCGAATGGAGCGACAAGCCAAAGTGAATGATAATCTTGTGTTTGAAGGGATGCGTAAATTGGTGGAAGCCCGGTTATGGTTTGGGTGAAATCAGACATTTTTATGACACAAAGACTCGAAGGCGCAAGGTTCACTAAGAAATATATTATTAATATTTTATGTGTTTGCAATGGAGACTGAAGTAACATCTGAAATTGCGGATAAGGATTTCCTTCAAACTATTAAAAACCTTGGAATAGATGGGTTTCTTGAGACATCTGATGTGGCTTTTGCTCAGTTTTTTTGGAAAAAGGATGAAGTCCGGTCAGCTCCGTTAGTTTCTGCAGTGGTTTGGCTACTGTTGGCTACCCGACAGGGACACTCTTCGATATTGCTGAAAAGGCTTTCAGACAACCCCGGGCTTTTTTTAGGAAAAGACCAAAATGTCCTGGCTGAGAGGCTTCCTGTTTTTGATAACTGGAATGGTTTACTTCGAGGAAATCCTGCTGTGGGATTGCCCGGATCACTTACAGATCAACCGCTCGTGATTGCTGACGGGAGGTTTTATTTCCGCAGGGCGTATGAGCAAGAAGTAAACATTGCTGATAAGATACAGGAGTTGACTTCATATTCGGAAATACCCGAACAGAAGGAACAGAAGGATGAAATAAAGCAACGGCTCACCGAACTATTTGATGAAAGTACAGCATCACATTGGCAAAAAGCGGCTTGCTTGAATGCGTTGAGCAGAAAATTGACTGTAATAACCGGTGGCCCCGGCACGGGGAAAACGTACACAGTGCTGCGCATAATGGCATTGCTTGCTGAAATGGATTCAGCCGGTGAAGAACGCATCGTTTTGGCTGCACCTACCGGAAAAGCAGCCGCGAGGGTCAGAGAATCGGTCATAAACGGACTTGAATTGCTGAATTTGCCGGATGAAATTGTCAATAAAATTCCCCGTGACGCTAAAACGCTGTACAGGCTTCTTGGCGCAAGGCAGCCGGGCGCACAATTTCGCTTCAATAAGGAAAATCCTTTGCCGTACACTACGGTAATTGTAGATGAAGCATCTATGATAGATTTGTCGCTAATGAACCGTTTGCTGGAGGCTTTGGATGATGATGCCCGATTAATTTTGTTAGGCGATAAACATCAGCTTTCTTCTGTAGAAGCCGGATCTGTTTTTGCAGATATTTGCGGTATCGAGCCGGAAAACGTCATTGATGAACCTTTTTCCAGGTTTGCAGAAGAAGCGGGAGGCAGCATTGATGCAGATTATGTAAAAACAAACGTTTCCGATTTGCAGAAATCCATCATACAATTGACGCATTCAAGACGATTTGATGCAAATTCCGGAATTGGTCGGCTTGCTGCCTCTATAAAAAGCGGCAATGACAAAGATGTTATAAAGATGCTTAAAAACCCGGAGTTGACCGGCGATGTTATTTGGGCGGGAACAGGGACAAAAGCACTCCAACACTTTATTCGTGATAAACTGAATGAGCAGTATCAATACTTTTCGGGAAGTGCTGAGCCCATTGAGAAACTGAAAAAAGCGGGGGAGTTTCAAATTTTATGTGCTCATAAGCGCGGGAAGAACGGTGTAAGCGATGTAAATGCACTTTGTGAGCAGATGCTTGGAATCGGTTCAGTAACGGAGAGATGGTATCCCGGCCGACCCATAATAATGACGCGAAACGACTATAATTTACAGCTTTATAACGGGGATACCGGCCTCTGTGTTGGAAAACCTGACGGAACTCTTGAAGTCATTTTTGAGCAATTTGATCCAAAAACCAAAGAACTGGTCATTCGTAAACTACCACCATCCGGACTTGTACATGAACTTGAAGCCTGCTGGGCATTATCGGTTCATAAAAGTCAGGGTTCCGAGTACGATACGGTTGTTTTGGTGTTCCCCGAAAACGTATCACATGTTCTTACCCGCGAACTATTCTACACCGGCATCAGCAGGGCAAAATCCCGTTTAATCATTGTTGGGGATGAAGAGATTATAAGGCATTCAGTCAGAAAAGTGACGGAGAGGTATGGTGGGTTGAAGGGGATGTTGGGATGGGGAAACTAAGACAAACAAGTTATAGCTACACGAAAAACCTTAATCCACCGCAGATTTTAGAATATGTTCTTTTGAGAAACTATTTCTTAAGTGTTAAAAGGGCTGGAAAGTATTTTTTTAAAACTATATATTGGCAGCAATTGCCCTTTGATGCCAATATATAGTTTTTTATATTTAAACAAAAAAGGATACATATCGCAAAAGACAAACTATATATCGACGAGCTAAGAAGCCATTTCAGTAATCAAGTAAAATTCTCTACTTCAGAGTTAGCGGACTTTTATAGATTGAAAGAACCGGAAATAAACAAAACAACTGTCAATTGGAGAATTTATAGTTTGGTTCAGGATGGTCTACTGACCAGAATTGGTCGCGGTAAATTTACGCTTGGCTCAGCAAAGACCTATTATCCTGAGTTAACAAACAAGCAAATATCACTCTATAAAAAAATCATAACTGAGTTTCCTTTTATTTCAGTTTGCGTATGGAGTACTTCAGTTATTAACGAGTTTATGCTTCATCAACCGGGTAAGTACTATCAACTAATTGAAGTAGAAAAGGATGGATTGGAGAGTTTATTTTATTTCTTAAAAGATAAAAACCTATCTGTTTATTTAGATCCTACTCCTGAGCTAATTCAAAGATACTTAATTAACGAGAAGGAGCCATGGATTGTTAAACCGCTTGTTTCTGAGTCGCCCACTAAGCATGTTAATGATGTTACGACAGTAACATTAGAAAAAATACTGGTTGACATTTTTTGTGATCCAATACTATTTAGTGCACAGCAAGGGGCAGAAATGGATCGAATATTTAAAGAAGCTATCGAGAAATACGCAATAAGTGAAAGTAAGATTCTCAGATACGCCAGTAGAAGAAGAAAGAAAATTGAATTGGACAACTACTTAAATAAAGTTTCTAAATTTCGGCAGCAAAATTACTTAGTTGCCAATAAATAGTAATGATTAGTAAGGATTCATTACATATTGATTGGATAAATAAAGTATCTAAAGCCAACAGAAAGGCTGATAAGATATTGGTAGAAAAAGTAATCAGAGCTTTGCTTTTAGTTGAAGGGTTAGTCAAGCAAAATCTGGACTTTGTATTTAAGGGAGGAAACTGCCTTGATGTTGATTCTGGATTCAGCAAAAAGACTTTCCATAGACATTGACATAATCATTGAGAATGATCCAAGTGGATTAGAGGATAAGTTTTTTGATTTACTCCAATCTCAAGGTTTTATCCGATTCGAACTTCAGGAAAGGAAATCGACAACCAATATTCAAAAAGCTCATTATAAGTTCTTCTATAAGCCCATCCATCAAACGCAAGCGAATGAGGAAAGTATATTATTGGATATACTTTTTGAAAAACCAGGATATCAAATGATTGAAGAAATCCCAATTCAATCAAAATTCATAATCTCTGATGGTGACCCTGTTAAGGTAAAAGTTCCATCGAAAGAAGACATACTCGGGGATAAACTAACTGCCTTTGCACCCAACACCACTGGTATTCCATATTTCAAAGGGAAAACGAGTATGAGTATGGAAATATTAAAGCAACTTTATGATGTAGGTAACCTAATCGATATAGCTGAAGATGGTGATTTAGTAAAAAAGACTTTTGAATCATTTGCTACTGCTGAACTAAGGTATCGAGAATCTGGTAACAAGGTTGATGACGTTCTTGACGATATTTATCAGACTGCACTATGTATCGTCAGTCGAGGCGTTGAAGGCGTAGGTGATTTTACAGAGTTACAGTCTGGTATTCAAAGAGTATCAAGATTTATTTTTTCAGAAAGTTTTCATATCGAAAAAGCGATTGTTGCGGCTTCCAAAGCAGCATGTGCAGCAACTCAATTACGATCAAATAAAATAGCCTTTGAGAAGTATAAATATCCGAAAATCATGAAAGACTGGGTTATTGATGAGCCATTTTGGCCAAAGCTTAACAAGCTCAAAAAAACAAATCCAGAGGCATTTTTCTACTGGTACAAAATTTGTGAAATGAACAAAGGTGGACAAGTGTAGTTAAGGTATCGGACTGTGTATCAGAAAAAGTAACCGAATACTTTGGCGGATTTAGTCATTGTGCTATGACTTTCCTGGTTGTCTTTCAACCCCACATTTTGCAAAGAATGCGTAATTTTTACAGCCTCATAATTTGTAATGCTGGCAGGGCTTATTATTTTCCGCAATCGCAAACATTACAGTTTGAGTTACAAAACCTTTCTTACAGGGACTTATCAACTTAATCAACAAAAAATGAATACTAATTTTACCACATTTCTGGCCATCTTTATTTTTTCCTTTGGCCTGACATTCCAATCCGCATCAGCTCAAAGTATTTCAAATCCGGAGGTTGACCTTGATGTTGTAGAGAAAATCAAAGAAGAAGGACTTGAGCGCTCGCAGGTGATGAAAATGGCGAGCTGGCTTACCGATGTTATTGGCCCGAGATTGACTAATTCGCCCCAAATGTACAGGGCTAATGACTGGACCAAAGAAACACTCGAAAGCTTCGGCCTGCAAAATGCGCATTTACATGAGTGGGGTCCATTCGGAAAAGGGTGGGAGCTGAAACGTTTTGCGATGCATGCCAATAGTGAGCATGGATATTTTCCGGTTCTTGCCTATCCCAAAGCCTGGTCGCCGGGTTTTGATGGCCCGGTGCGTGGCGAGGTCGTTTATCTCCGTTTGGATGAAAATACCAACCTTGAGGATTACCGTGGAAAATTGGAAGGTAAATTTGTAATGATAGAGGAGCCCGTGGCAGCCGAGCCATCCTGGGATCCTATTGGCAGAAGACATGATGAATCAAGCCTGCTGCGACTTGCGAATGCTACGCAGCGATTGGTTGATCCAAGTCCGTCAACGCCGTCTGCTGCTGCGCTTGCACGTCAGCGGGCGGTGTATGAGCGCGCGCAGTTTTTGTATGAGGAAAATCCGCTGGCAATACTTGATCAAAGCTACAGGGGATGGGGCGGCCAAATAGCCATTTCGGGTGCTACCTTGCCGTCAGAGCCCGGCACTCCATGGACAGACCGGGCGCGTCCGCACGAGATCGATGCTCCGACTCCGCTGACTCAAATCTCACTCGCAAGGGAACACTACGGCAGGATTTTCAGAATGATAGAAAGCGGTGTCCCGATGGAAATTGAACTGGAAATGGAAGTTGAATTCCAGACAGAAAATCTGATGGCGCACAATACCATCGCGGATATCCCCGGAACTGATCCTGATCTTGCTGATGAATTGGTTATTATCGGGGCGCATTTGGATTCATGGCATGCCGGAACCGGCGCCACCGATAATGCATCGGGTTCAGTGGTTATGATGGAGGCTATGCGTATTCTTTCAGCTATCGGTGTGCAACCAAGGCGTACCATTCGTATTGCGCTATGGTCTGGCGAAGAGCAGGGACTTTGGGGCTCCCGCTATTACGTAACCGATTATGTGGCTGATGTGGAGGGTAATATTTTTACAAGCCAGCAGGTCCGCAAAAAAGAGGAATACGACAAAATTTCGGCGTATTTTAATGTGGATAACGGTACGGGACAAATCCGTGGAATTTATTTGCAGCAGAATGAAGAAGTAAGACAATTATTCAGGACATGGCTGCTTCCGTTCGCCGATTGGGGAACCGAAACGGCATCGTGGTCGAATACAGGCGGTACAGATCACTTGTCGTTTGATCGTGTTGGTATTCCGGGTTTTCAGTTTATTCAGGATCCGATGGAATATTTCACACTCA
>SLDG01000050.1 GCA_007125355.1 Balneolales bacterium
ACAAGAATGGTGCTTGCAAGTATAAGTGAAAAAATGAGAATGAGTGCGATACCCAGCATTCTGTTAATGAAGAAAAAGGCTATGCCTTTACTTTTCGGCGTTTCAATCCCCCAAATGGTATTTAAAGAGTCTTTCAACTGGGTTATTACTGTAGTTGCGGCAAAAACCAAAACCCCGGTACCTATCACTGTAGCAGCTACGCCAGACCCTCTTTGGGATACGCTGCTCACAAAATTTTCAATAGTAGCGGCTAATTCTGGTCCAAGAATATCTTGCATGTATAAACTTAACTGCCCCGTTGTGGCCTGTTCGCCAAAGATAAATCCAGCAATAGCTATTACTAAAATTAAAAGGGGAGCGAGACTGAAAATAGTGTAGAATGCGAGCCCGGCCGCATGAAGCATCATGTTGTCATCAATCCAGGCGTTGAACGTTTCTGTTACAACTTCCTTAACTTCTGTTAAGATAAATTTAATCTTAATGTAGATTTTAAGAAGATATCTGATCATTTGATGCAACACCTTTTGATTACAAATTCTATATCTGATACTGTATTATAAAAATGTGGTGAAAACCGAATATTGCCGCCTCTGACTGAAATAAAAACGTTTTCTGTTGCTAATCCATTCAAAAAAATGTCAGGGTCTGTACCGTCAGGAAGTTTAAAGGTAGTTATACCCGACCTGCACTCGTTTGATATATCAGAGTAGAGTGTAAAGCCACATTTTGTTACTTCCTCTGCAAGCATATTGCCCAATTTGCAAATATGTTGGTATGCTTCTTTCTGACCGACAACTAATAAAAGTGAAATACTGGCACCGAGCCCGTAAAGTCCGGGTACATTTGGCATTCCATTTTCAAATTTCCGGCCGCATGACTTTATTTTTTGAGAGCGATTGAAAAAATCCCACGGCTCCTCTACAGAAAGCCAGCCGGCTTGAACGAGTGTGAGCATATCTCTGAATTTGGGTGTCATGTATAAAAATCCGGTTCCCTGAGGACTCATAAGCCACTTATGTCCACCTGCGCAAAACGCGTCTACTCCGGACTCCTGAACGTTAATCGGCACACATCCCGCAGCCTGAATACCGTCAACTACCACAAAAATGCCCCTATCATGACAAATCCTACAGATTTCCTTAACATCAGCAAGGTAGCCGCTGATAAACTGCACCATGCTTAAGGCAACAATTTTGGTTTTTGGGGATAGATGCTTGAGCAGATTTTCAATACGAACAGTGCCATTTTCATCAGCCATGAATCTTACGTTTACGCCCTGTTCCTTTAGATTCAACCATGGATAGGCGTTTGTTGGAAACTCCATGGGGTGGAGCAGGATTTCATCCTCATCTTTAAAAGGAAAACCATTGGCGATAATATTCAGCCCGTGAGTGGTGTTGGAAATAAAAGTGATGTCATCAGGTGAAGGTGCATTAATTAACCTTGCGGCAAGGCTTCTTGTTTGCTCTATGGCTTCATCATCTTTCTCAAAAGATTCAACAGGTGCACTTGTTCGGTTTGCCAAGCTTCCTTCTACCGCTTTTACAGTTCTTACCGGAAGCGGGCTAATAGCCGAATGATTCAGATAGAAGGTATCTTTTTGGCAAAACGGGAATTCATCTCTCCATTTCTCAGGGCTGTATTTCATCGTGCTCCGGTAACTTTGATAAAACTTTGGATTAAACAAGCAGAAGTTAGCTTTTTAATTATGCTATGACAAGCGATTATCTGAATAGGCTTATATGAAAAAAATGGTTTAATCACTAAGTCACCGAGTATCAAAGTTCACAAAGATGGAATAGTTGAATATCCAAAGTCAAATGGCTGGCTAATCTAAAAAAAACAAGGGATACTTCTTTTCCGGAAGTATCCCTTTCTATTTGATTCGACTGTTATCAAGAACTTTGTAACGCTTTCACGTTATCATAATCTGATCATAAACTTACAAAAAATACTAAAGAATCAACATATTTTAGGCGTAGTATTATCATTACGTTAAAAAGTAAGATAAAGAGGTATTAAAAGCGCTTTTTTTTAGTATGAGGAGTGGTCTTTAAATTTAACCTTCGTCATTGTAAGTTCATTTTTTTTGTAAAAAATTCGTTGAGATAGAAATTTTGACGGCGTGTACATTTTATAAATACACTTAACTTATAAGTAAACTGATATGAGAAATGCCGGCAGTGTGCTGGCAAGGGTTTGTTCTCCAAAAAGACCTGTCAGGTTTTTGCGCTTAGGTAATTATTTTTCAATAAAATGACCCTTAAAACCTGACAGGTCTGCGGCATATTAGATTTGACTTGACACTAGTGTGCTGGCTGGTGTGAATATTTTGATTAATCAGAGTGCACTCATTAATCATTAATCAATTCCCCTTCGGTATCACTGAAAATTTTCCTTACATTCATATTAGAATATGCCTATGTCAACAAATTAAAGACCTATGAAAACTATATTTACAACTATACTTGTCATTTTATTATTTTTTTCACAGCCTGTTTTTGCACAATGGACAGATGATTCATCACAAAACACACCGGTGATTGTTACAGATGGTGATAATGTGCAGCCCAAATTTGTTCAGGCTTCTGATGGCACCATGTTTGTTAGCTGGCTTGGTTCTGTTGGTGGTACCTATAATGTGTATTTGCAGCGGATTGATGAAGACGGAAATCTGATGTGGGATGAAAACGGATTGCTTGTAGCTAATCGCTCTTTTACTTCCACCACAGAATATGGGCTAACCGTAGATACACAGGATCACGCGGTGCTTGCTTTTCGTGATGACCGGTTTGGCGATGAACGGATTTCAGTTTCAAGAATTAGTCCTGAGGGTGAATTTTCATGGGGCGAAGATGGAATTCAGCTTACAGATGGCTCCGGATTTGTAATTGCCCCAAATGTAACGGCTACAACCGCTAACACTATTGTCGCGGCATGGACATCCGACAGTGGAGCGAAAGCCACTGCACTGGATTTTGAAGGTGAGATTTTATGGGAAAGAACATTTACCGATAACAACCCATTGGCACTTTCTGATATCAAAGCCTCAGACGCCCTTGGAGAAGTTGGCGAGGTCATTATCATGATGCAAAATTTTGGCTTGCCAACAGTGCCGCGCTTGCTAAGGGCGCAAAAAGTAAATGCCGATGGTGAAAATTTATGGGGTGATGGATTAATCCCAATTATGACAACCGGAAACCTGCAAATGGGTGATTTTCCCGACTTTATTATCGATGGAAATGGTGGAATGATAGTTACATGGTATCAGGCAACGCCGTCACTTGATGTGTATGTACAGGCAATAAACGCTGATGGAGATGTACGCTTCCCGGCCGGTGGATTAAACCCGTCTCTTGGAAATGGGCTTCGGGTAAATCCTTCAGCATCTTTTAACCCTGAAACCAACGACATTTATGTACTTTGGACAGAGTTAAACGCGAATCAATCGCAGAGAGGGGTATTCGGTCAGCGTTTGGATGCTGATGGTAATCGGGTCTGGGGAGATTCAGGCCGTGAATTAACCCCGCTTAGTACAAGAGATATGCGTGTGGTAACCACCACAATTACGGACGATAATTTACTATTTGGCTTAGCCATTCAGCAGGAAATAAGTGACAATTTTAAGATTAAAGCCGCCCGACTAAATACTTCCGGTGAATTTATGTGGGAGGATGATTTCATTGATGTCTCTTTTAAGGAAAAGAATTACTCACGGCTCGGCGCGCTTCAGGTTTCGATGGACGAAACTGTGTTTTTCTGGCAGGAGGGAAGCTCTCTTAGCTCAAATATCTTCGCCCAAAATATTTTTGCTGATGGTTCTCTTGGCTTCAGGCCGCTTGAAGAGGGCGAAAATATAACGTTTAGTGTTGATATGAGCATCCAAAGCGCGAGAGGTACTTTTGATTTTGACGCCGGCGACAGAGTATTCGTTGTTGGGGGATTTAACGATTGGTCAGCCAACGCAGAATGGATGCTCGAAGAAGACGATTTTGGGATATACTCCGGTACATTTTTCCTGGATGGCGAACCCGGTACTGAATATGAGTATAAATTCTTTGTAGAACCGGGAGAAGATCGGGAGTTCCCCAATGATGGATTCGAAACGGAAGTCGGGCCAGGTACAAACGGTAACCGGGTCCTTACACTCACGGGTAATGACCAAACCCTTGACCCTGTATTTTTCAATAATGAAGATGAAGTTCTTGGTCAATTTAGTTTGCTTGAACCCGCTGATCAATCGCATTTTGACCTAAACTTCCAAACGGATGAAGTTTATACATTTTCCTGGGAAGCTTCAGCTTTGGGAAGTTCCTACACAATCACTGCAGAAGTTTTTCCGGATGGAACACTTGCTAAGAACGATGAAGGATTAACGTTTACGTTAGATGCCGGAACTGAAACTAGTCTAACTATTGCAGGATTTGCTCTTGCAGAAATATTACTCGATGTAATCCATAATACTAAAGGTTACGAAACGGGAATGGTTATATGGACGGTAAAGGCTGAAATAGGCGAATATGAGCGCTTTGCTGAAGAAAACTGGAGTTTTACTTTTTCTATCCAAACTTATGTTAACAGTATCCCAGGGAACGAACTTCCTGAAGAAATAAAATTATATCAGAATTATCCGAATCCATTCAATCCAACTACAACAATTGCATTTGGTTTGCCTGAACTTCAAGCTGTTCAAATATCTGTACACGACATGCTCGGCAGGCAGGTAGCTCAGCTCGCCAACGGCAGATACCAAGCCGGAACGCACCACATAACCTGGGATGCAACACAATTCTCCAGCGGGGTGTATTTTGTGAGGATGCAAACCGAATCAGAAATCCAAACGAGGAAGATGTTATTGGTTAAATAAGAATTGGTTGAGGTTGAGATAGAGCTGAAAGTTGGAAGCTCAAAGCTAACCGCCAAAAGCCAAAAATGTCATTTCGAGGGTAGATTGGTACTACTTGGTAATAGTTTTGTATAAAGCTTAAGAGTTTATTCAGTCAAAGCATACCCGAGAAATCTCCCAAAGCTGATATAGCCAAAGCAATAGCTATCACATAGCGAAAACGAATGTTGGTAGGAGAGGGGATTTAAATGATAGAATTATTTATGGTCACACCCATATTTTGCACACAGTAGAGACGCAAGATTTTACGTCTCTACGACGGGGATATGGGATTTTATAACCATAAAAATCTTGTGTCTCTACAAACAGCGTCTGTCCTACACTTCAACCCCTAACCCTAACTGCCACCATCGTTAAATCATCGTTTTGGGGATGTTCTTTGCGGAAACCCACTGTTTCCCGGATTATAGCATCGGTTATTTCTTTGGTGCCGGCGGTTTGGTCTGCTTTTTGCAACACCTGCTTGATTCTGTCAACTTCGAACATTTCTTTTTCTGCATTGATGGTTTCATTAACGCCATCGGTGTAAAACAGCAGCAAGTCACCTTTTTTAAGGGGGATGCTACGCTCTTCGTATTTTACATCAGTTTTAATCCCCATGGGTAGTCGCAATCCTTTAATGCTGAGTTCTTCAACCTTACCGTTTCTGAGCATTAGTGGTGGCATTTGCCCTGCATTAGCGAATGTCAGTTCTTTTTTGCGCGTGTCGATTGTGGCGAAAAGCATGGCCGCGAATGTTGTTTTTTCGGTTTTGCGAACCATCGTGTGGTTAGTGCTTCTCAGGATTTCGGCAGGTGAATGATGCACCGAGCTTTCTCGCTGTATGAGTCCACTCGCCATTACGGCGGTCATTGCGGCTTTAAGGCCTTTGCCGCTAACGTCTGCCACCGCAATACCAAACAGGGTTTTGTCATCATCGAGCCAAAAGTAGTCGAAGCAGTCACCGCCGGTTTCAGCAGCAGGAAGACAAATTCCGGAAATGTGAAATCCGGCAATATTGGGGTCCTTATCGGGCATTAGTCCCATCTGCATTTTCCGGGCGGTTTCCATTTCCTTTTTCAGCCTCTCCTGCTCATAAAGGATTCGGTAGCTTTCATCAATATTCAGCCGCATGGTGAAATAGGAAAGAATAAAAGAACCAATCAGGCCTATAACTGCAAAGGAAATAATGCCATAGGTTAGCCAATCAGACGGCAGAGAAAAATCGGCTTCAGGAAAGAATAACCTGACAATCCATCCCCCGAACCAATTCAAATTAATCATACTAAGTAAAAAGCCACCCAAAGCCACAAGCCACGACAGCGTTTCACTCCATACTTTCTTTAACTTAGACAGGGCTTTTTCAAATCCGGCGTGTAAAATGAACTGAGCTCCTAAAATATGGCCAAAAACAAAGTAGGAAAACGAAAGGTAGATGCCGAGCTCCTTAAACGAGTTTATGGAACCTTTGTCATAAAATCCAAAAAAGAACCAAAGTACGAGGCCAATGAGCGTGGCTATAAAAAACCAAATAAGAACCTCATTCCTTATGGAGACTTCTTTTATCGGTGTTGAAGCATTCATGTTTTCTGATTAATGTTGAAAAAACAAATATACGAATGCTTCAGAGAATAGTTGAACTCACTCTGAGTCTTCTTTTTTCTTATCAAAAAGTGATTTGCTAAGTGCTCCTGCCACGCCATCAGCCAGGCCGGGGATAACAGCTTTATTAATAGGAGTGGAGCTTATTCTGGTAATCACTATAAAACCCGGTTAATGGTTGAGGTTACGTAAGAAACGCTTAAAATATTTGTAAACAGTATATTAGGTCAATTTTTCTAAGAGTGTCTAAAGATTTTGTGTAAAGTGCAATCTTTTTCTGATGGTGGATAAAGCTCTGAAAATGGCTGCTTTAGGGACATATCAATTATGTGTTTGATGTGGTGGGGAGTAGCTTTTTTTGTGGCACGCAGATTCCGCGGATTTGCGCAGATTTTTATTTTAGATAATTACCTTTTCGATTATTTGACTTAATGTTCAGAAGCGTTACAATGGTCAATATCAGTAACAGGCCGGTTAATTGCATTCCGCTTAGTGTTTCACTCAAAATAAAAACTCCGAATAACGAAGCGGTAACCGGCTCTGCCATAGCCACTATTGAAGCCATAACCGGTGTGGTATGTTTAAGGCCAATTATATACAAAATAAAAGACAGGCCGGCACCAAGAACTCCCAATAAAGCAAATAATGGCCAGTCAGCTGATCTTCGGGCAGCAAGAATTTCAACTGGATCATTTGGTAGTAAAAGGATAGTTATAAGTACTGCAAATGCAATTGAAAGGATAGCTTGCGGGCTGCCATGAGATGCAGCATTTTTAAACCCAAAAATGAATATTGCGTATGAGATACCTGCAAGTATTCCCGAACCAATTCCGATTGCAGTTAATCCAATAGAATCGATGTCATATATTTTTGTTAGCATTCCTATGCCAATTATTACCAAAATAATAGCGAGCCACCTACGAGGCGATGATTTATCCAATTTTAGCAGGATCGATACGATATAAACAAAGACAGGAGCACTGTACATTAGTGTGACTGCAACGGCGACACTGCCTTCAGCAATACTAATAAAATAGAATGTAAAATTACCCGCTACACCAATTCCTGCAACTATTGACCAAAACCATAGCTTTCCTGACTTTAACCCACTTTGTGCCGGATTTATTATTAGCCATACCAGAACGAAGAGCCAGCCAATTATGCCCCTGTAATATGTTACCAGAAATGGATCATAGCCATCACCGATGAGAATTCCGCCAATCCCACCCGATAAACCCCAGCAGAATGCTGCTATAATTACAAA
>SLDG01000201.1 GCA_007125355.1 Balneolales bacterium
CCGATCTTGCAGATGTATCCGTTGGTACTGACGTTTCTATACAATCAGATGTCCGTAGAAATTGGGCCAATGTTGGCGGGGATAAAGGAGAGCTCAGGCTTGACCAGCAGGAAGAAGTAGTGAACAGGGCTCTTTTTGCCAGAGTAAAATTACCATTTGGTTTATTTGCTCTTTCTGCGGGATTACGGTACGATTGGCTCACTTTTTCAGTAATTGACAGGTTTCTAACAAACGATGATAATTCCGGTGAGCGTAATTTTTATTCTTTGACACCTATGGCAGGGCTATCCTACGAATACGGTGACTGGTTCACATATTTAAATGTTTCTACAGGATTTGAATCGCCAACAACAACCGAATTGGTGAACCGCCCGGATATGTCACTCGGGTTCAATCGTGACCTGCAACCGCAGCAAACTGTGGGATTGGAATGGGGAAACAGAATTTTTATCAACAGTTTAAACCTGGATGTAGATATTGCACTGTTCAACATGTGGGTTAACGATTTAATTCTGCCATTTCGAACAGCAGAGGGCGGTGATCGGGACTTTTTCAGAAATGTGGGTTCAACAACACAAAGAGGTATAGAAGTATTCGCTGGTTGGAGGCCACTACAAAACACATCTTTAGAAGTAAATTATGCGTTTAGTGATTTCACATTCAGCAGTGATGATATTTTTGAGAACGGTGAATCATTAGAAGGAAATGCGCTCCCCGGAATACCGGAACATCGTATGAATGTAGCAACCGAGCAAGGTTTTGGATTGTTGCTTGCTCGTGTTGAAGCGGAATATAGTGGATCATTTTTTACGAATAACGTGAACACCGTTAGCAATCATGCATATTGGGTATTCAACCTTTCACTATCCGGCCGCGATATCCCATTCATGCAAAATGCTACTTTAACGCCATTTTTACGTGTCAATAATCTTTTTGATACAACTTACAGTGGTTCAGTTATAATTAATGCTTTTGGTGGCAGGTATTTTGAACCCGCTCCGGGTATAAATTTTAATGTGGGTATAAGCGTGAGAATCTAGTGATCTGTCAAGGGTGCGCTGTATAAAAAAAGACCTGTCAGGTTTTTGCGCTTAGGTAATTATTTACAATAAAATGACCCTTAAAACCTGACAGGTCTGCGGCATATTAGACTTGACTCGACACTAGTCCGACATCCCAAAAAAATTATCATCACTGTTTTTCATACTTTTTAAATCATCCCGATTTTAGAGTATCTTAAAACTTGGTTAGCATAATTACTTATCGATGTACTATTCATGGCAAAGAGTTCAGGTTATAGTTTATTGGTAGCAGGCTTATCACAGTCTGTTCTCATGATTTTGTTTCTGCAATTATTGGTAAACCCTGTATTTAGTCAAATTCAGGATAATAAAGCAGAGGAGAATTCATATTCATACGGTTGGCAAGTACGAACTGGTATAGCTACCGCCACGCAGATGCCATTCTGGATGTATTCGAATCAACGAGGGCAAATTGATAAGTACAGTGCTAATGCAATATTTAATTTTTTTGGGGAATGGAATCATACATATAATTCAGGTATCTCATTAGAATCCCGCGCAAATCTTTTATTGAGAGCATCTGATGAATCTACAGTTCATTTAAACGAAGGCTATTTTGGGATTAATTACGGTGGTTTCAATCTATGGGCCGGCAGAAAGTACGAAAACTTCGGGTTCGTGCATCCGCGTTTATCAACCGGATCGATGGAAATGTCAAATAATGCACGTCCATTGCCTCAGATAGTTTTTGAAACAGATGGTTTTATGCCGGTTCCATTTTTTGGCGGGATACTTTTTGCGGATGCATCCTTAGGCCATGGCTGGTTTACTCAAGGTCACGGTTGGATAGAAATCGATCCTGATAACATTGACCCTGATTTTGAATTACCGGCAGTAGAACGAGACCGATACGATGAAGGAGTTGTTCACCTGCACCGGAAGCACCTTTATCTGAGAATCTTTAATGAAAATGCACCCCTCGTTTTGCATGGCGGACTTGTACACATGGCGCAGTGGGGTGGCAAAAGCACGTCACCAGTAAATTTTTCCAGTTTTTTGGATGTGTTTTTTTCAAGAGCATCTGATTCTACTGAAATTTTGAGCGGCGGACAACTCGACAATAGTTCACAAAACCATTTTGGTGTATATGATTTTGCCATTTTGGTTAATCTCGAGGAATATACATTTGCACTAACACGTCAATTTATTTTAGAAGATACACCAAACGCTCGTTTTGGTGCTCCATGGGACGGACTTTGGGGTCTGACATTGAAAAGAAGAGCTCCTAACACATCAAGAAGCTGGAGGAATCAGCCCGAGAGTTACAGAAGTACAGGCAGCCATTCCAGGCTACACCAACGACCTGATGCTAATTTCAGGCCTTTCTTAAAAACAATTCATTACGAGTATTTGGATTTAATGGAGGGAATGTCACGTTTCCCACATAGGCCGCGTGACGAATACTTTAATTACTACAATCACTGGATTTACAGAGCCGGATGGACATACTTCAATCAATCTATTGGCAATTCTCTTGTAACTACAGACCCTAATTATCTGGGCGTTGTAAATAACGAAATTATTGGTCATCATATAGGTTTAGAGGGATATGCCGGAAAGGTTCTGGATTGGCGTTTTTTTGCTACATATACGCGGAATTATGGAGCAAACAGGGTACCCGTAAGAAATAATCCGATAATTAGAGATACTCTCATTACAGAAAGGCGAGACCAATGGTCTTTTATGCTCTTTATGGGCTCCAACAGATTGTTTGAAAATGTTCAAACCGAAGTTTCATTAGCATTCGATTTCGGACAACTTCACCCAGCTAATGCCGGAATAATGCTGTCATTGAGATGGACGCCGTGAAGCAACTAACTACCGAATATATCTGATAACCTCAAAAAGTAATACACTTCGATTGAAAATGGTGTCGAATTCTTCATGCGACATAGCATTTGCCAAAGCTACCGCTTCAGATTCTGTTTGTTCGTTAACACCGATATCCTGCTCAAGCGCTTGATGAAGCCTTAAAAACAATGGTGAAACCAGAGTGCCATCTTCATAAAGTTTAAGGATGCATGCTCTGAATGAGTTGACAGTTGATGGGGACGCCAAAAACCAGAAATCACGTACGCGGGGTGCAACTTCATGTTCGCTCAGCAGAAATTCTTCGGCGCTTAACCTTCGCAGCAAATAGATATAATCATCTCGGGAAATTGAACGTAAAGCACCTAAATCGAGAAGCGTGTCTTCCAGTTCCTGCAGAGATGCAATTGGGAACTCGCCAGTAGCAGATTGGTCGGCAAGGCATTGTCTGAGTTCAAGTTCTTCTTTGCTTTGTCTGTCGCAAGCTGACAGTAGCAGACCAAAAGCGAATAAGACGCCGAAAAGTCCAATTAATTTAGAGAGATTCAATTCTGTTTATCTAATTGTGAAGATTGTCGGGTAAGTAAGTTCCATGCCTGCGAAGTACTCAAAACAAACTTGAAACGAGTTCCTGAGCCTCAGATTGTATCTTTTTCAGGTGATCGCTCCCCTTAAAACTCTCAGCGTAGATTTTATAAATCTCTTCCGTTCCAGATGGACGAGCGGCAAACCATCCGTTCTCGGTCGCTACCTTAAGTCCGCCAATTGCTGCACCATTACCGGGAGCATGCGTGAGTTTTGCAAGGATGGTTTCTCCTGCAAACATATCTGTTTTAATGGCATTAGGATTCAAATTCGACAGAATCTTTTTTTGTTCGGCAGTTGCGGGCGCATCAAGGCGTTCGTAAACGGGGGAACCAAACTTCTGTTCGAAATCAGCATAATGTTCAGATGGATTTTTTCCTGTAACGGCAGTGATTTCAGCTGCCAACAAATTCATTATGATGCCATCTTTGTCGGTGCTCCATGCTTTCCCATTTATTCTAAGGAAACTTGCTCCGGCACTTTCTTCGCCACCAAAGCCAAATTCACCAGAGTACAGGCCGTCTACAAACCACTTGAAACCTACCGGCACCTCAGATACTTCTCGTTTAATTTCTTCACCAATGCGGTCAATCATGGAACTTGATACAAGCGTTTTGCCTATAATTGCATCCGGCCTCCAATTTTCTCTGTTTTGGAACAAATACCAAATAGCGACACTCAAATAATGATTAGGATTCATCAATCCGCCGGTTTTTGTTACAATACCATGACGGTCGAAGTCGGGGTCGTTACCAAATGCAATATCAAAAGAATCCTTCATATCAATAAGTCCGACCATCGCATACGGAGATGAACAATCCATTCTGATTTTCCCATCCTTATCTATCCTCATGAACCTGAATGTATGGTCAACTTCCGGATTTACAACGGTTATATCGAGGCCGTAACGTTCAGCAATGGGTTCCCAATAATGCACACCTGAGCCACCCATCGGGTCAGCTCCAATTTTAAGGCCGGCGCTCTTTATCGCATCCATATTAATTACAGAACCTAAATCGTCAACATAGGGTGTTATGTAATCATAATAATGCATATGCGGTGACTTAAGCGCATCCTCATAGTCCATCTTGAGAACATCCTTCAACCCGCTTTCTATAATTTGATTGGCTCTGTTCTCAATTTGTTTTGTCGTTTCAGAATCTGCGGGTCCGCCGTGTGTCATGTTGTACTTAAAGCCGCCGTCTCCGGGAGGATTGTGTGATGGCGTAATTACAATTCCATCTGCTTTTTCATTTTTAGGCTCACTGTTGTAGGTCAGTATCGCATGAGAAATTACCGGTGTGGGTGTGTATTTCATGCCTTTTTCGACCATCATCTGCACCCCATTCGCAGCAAAAACCCTGATAGCGGTTTGTAAAGCAGGTTCAGATAAAGCATGGGTATCCATCCCGATAAATAATGGTCCAGTAATATGTTTGGACTTTCTGAATTCGCAAATAGCTTGCGATATTGCAAGAATGTGATTTTGATTGAACGAATTATTCAGTGAAGTGCCTCTGTGTCCGGAAGTTCCAAAACTGACTTTTTGGGATGAGATGTCGGGATCCGGGCGATTTGTATAAAAAGCGCTTACAAGCCTAGGAATATTATCTAATTGATTATGAGTTGCAGGTTTTCCTGCCATTTGATGTGCAGCCACGGTTTTTAAATTTTTGGATGGTAAATAGTTAGGAAAAATGGATCAATTATTATGTACAAAATAGATTTGTTGAATGCATATAATATCTATTATAATAAGAAAACGAGTTCTGATAAGCCAAAAAAATCGAGCTTATTTTAGTAAGCTGAATAGTTTTTTATTGTCTTGATAGATGGTTTATTAGCCTTAAAATGCGTTTTTTATCTGTGAATTTGCATCATCTTAAAAACCTGCACTACTCATTCGGTTTAAGTAGCTTTTTCGCTTCAAATTCCTGAAATTAGAATCCTTGAACAGAACGTTTCAGTGAACAAGTCGTTTTTGTGAAGAATATATAATTTACTATTTAAAATTTGATGATTTCAGACACTAAAGAAGGCTATGTATTTAACAGTTACGGGAAGAGTAAATATCTGAGAGATGCTGTTGTTGCGCTTGAGTCAATTAGACGCTATGACAAATTTCGAATGGCGGCATTATACTGCTGCAAAACTCACTTACAACTCCTGAAGGAACTTAATCTGGAATCTCATTTTGATATTGTAGAAGAGCTTGAGCCGGAAAACCAGTCTATTACAGGATTTAAGCACAATATTCACAAATTCATGCCTTTCGATAAAAACCTGTATCTGGATTCAGATATGGTTTTATGTAAAAACCCGGATCGACTTTGGCAATCACTTTCACCTTACGGATATACAGCCACAGGCCAGGATTCTGCGGATGTGTTTTTTGGAGCTACGAAAGGGTTCGGTGTTCTACTTGATATTTTCTTCAGAAAAAGGCAACGGACATTAAAAAGATTTCAATTAAGCCATCTTTACAGAATTCAAAGCGGTCTTATTTTTACACAGGACCGGGAGCTTGCAGAAAAAGTTGACACTTTGGCAACTGAATACCTAAATGCAAAGGGGGAAACTCATTTCGTAAGTAGAAAAAATGAGAAAGGCCGTTCTCTTGAAAGCTGCGAATGGAGTATTGCAATGGCAATGACAAAATTGCAGTTGTATGTTTATCCCTGGTTTAACGGATATGAAAGTCCGCAGTTAGATTACATTTCCGGATTTACCATACATGATGATGACTTCAAAAATGTAAAGTGTCTATACTTTAGCAACCCTTTTGTTTATTCCTTAAGAGGACTTAAAGCCGGTTTTGCCAGATCTTTTTTTCTGAGCATATTCGAATTGTTTCCTCGCGGTAAAGACCACATGCATGTTACCCCATATTTTCTGCATTTTGGGTGGAAGCACGAGAAAAGCCTGCATGATGCATTTGCAAAAAAACGCTGGGATGAAATCGTTGGTAGCCGTGCTTAATCTATCAAACCAAATTCTTTTGAAGTTGTAATGTAGTCTTTAAAAGCATCTGAGGTAACATTGTCCAGCTTAAATTTGGGATGAGCACTTAAATCCCGAACAACATATTTGTACCAATTAAACGCCAGCCATTTCGGGAAACTATTTTTGATTCGCCTTTTAAAGTGCGCCTTCTCCCACGTATTTGTACCATGATAGCATCTGATGAACAAATAAGCGTACTCTTCAGTTAGTTTTCCGTAGCTCAATTTCATCCAATCTTTTAAATAAACTGTATCTTCTGCTTTTTTGTATTCAGGATACCTGATTTGGTCGTTTTTTATATGCATGATACTTCCCGGAATTCCATCAGGAAGTTTTCCGATAAACGGAAGGTTTAAGTATTCAGGATCATCGAGATGCATTAGTGATGAGCTAAGGCAACAGGCATCATACCCTTGCTGCAGATAATCTGCCTGAATTTGTATTCTTTCAGGATGGTACCAGTCATCGTCATCCCATTGTATAAGGAAATCGCCTTTAGCGGTTTCAAGGGCAATATTCCTGAGTTTGCCCAGTACAGCATCAGCATTTTTTTCAAGCTTTAGATAGGTCACATCCTTTTTTGGGATGTCTATCAAAAGGTTGCTGTAATCTTCTTCGCCATCATCAATAATGACTAACTCTTTATTAGGATAGGTCTGCTTTAAAAAACAGTGGATTGCACGCTGAGCAAGTTTTTTGCGGTTTGCCGTTACCATCAGGCAGCTGACCCTGGGCTGACTTTTAGTTATCAATGTATTAGTGATATTTTAGTGAATAAATGTAACCTTGTCATTAGCTGTGTATATAAGTTTCAATTAATGGCAGATTACAGTTAACGCAAATATACGTATTTAAGATTCGGGTCTCAATTCGATTATACAACAGGTTTGAAAATGAGTAATAAAATAAGGGAAAGAACCGAAAAAGAGCTTCAATTACAGGCTAAAGGCCTTAAAGAAGTAACCACTCTGCTATCGAGTTTTAAAATTGATTATTATCTGAGCGGTGGCACTTTACTTGGAATTATACGGGATGGAGATTTTATTAAGTGGGATTGGGATGTTGAAATTGCTGTTCCGGCTGAGCAAATAGTGCCATTAAGAAAACAAATAGTCAGAGCCTTGAAAAATGCATACTTCGAAATTTACTCAATAACCAGAAGCCGTATTAACTATAAGATCAATGCAGTCAAATATGGATGCCGCTACGAAATTATGGCTTACGTTTTAAAAGAAAATGAACGTGTGAGATTGAGGTCAAAGATGCCGGCTCGTTTTTTCTCGAAAGGCGGTACTGTTACATTGCGAGGTTTCGAGTTTGCTGCATTACACCCACCAAAAGAATATCTGAACTACAATTACGGAGACTGGAAAGTACCTGTTAAATCAACCAGAAGGTCGGATTATACTACGAAAAAATCCCGAAGTCCAGTGTCTATTATAAAATGGATTAGAAATATTATGGGAATTTAACCCCGTTTATTAAGAAAGAACTTGAGTCCGCACCGAATAGTCTAACCCGGATTATTCGCCAAAAAATTTCCTGTTAGCAATGCGAAGAGGAAACATCATTATTCGGTGTGAAGACAAATATCGATATATAATAAAAGCTGCTAAGGTTAGGGGGCAGATGCTAATGTATCTAAAATTTTTGTCAATTTACTGGCTGTTAATTCAGGTTCTGCATCAGTGTTTAAAAGCTCAACATGAACCCCCATTTCCGCAAGAAATACGTTTAATCTGTCTGCCCGTTTTTTTTGAAGTACAATATCTTTTAATATTTGATTATATGATTTATTTCTGTGAACAGGAGCCGTCTTTTTTCTATTATAAGCGCGTGTAGCAATTTTATCCGCTTCGGCATCTAAGTGCACTATGGCCTTTGGAAGCGGGAAACTTTTTAAAAAAGAATGTAATTGGCCGTCTAAATTCCTAATATCAATTCTGCTGAAAGATTTAAATACTATCCCTTCTTGAAATACACATGCAGAATATGTTGTTTTATCAAGATTAAAAAACTCTTCAGCCATTTGTACGTCGCATAAAACCTTGTAATGTTGAACAGCCCGTTTATTTTTTATGTACAAAGAGTCTGATTTCAAATTGTCAGCATGCAGTTTTTTGAAAAGTTGCTTGTATTTCGGATAAGATTTGTGAAACCGAAGGCCTGCAGTTATATCAAGATGAGGAAATAAAACGCCGTTTGGTTTTATAATTTTGGTTAAATCTTCAGATAAAATCCATTTCCTTAATTCATTATGATCTTTGCCAAGAAAAGCTGAGATGGTCGATTTTCCAACACCTGTTGGACCGGTAATTTCAATTAATCTGCTATTAATCATTTTAAACTTTGCATTAGCAGGGTCTTATAATAATCAATTTTAGATGCTACATATCTGCATAGTTAAGAAGATACGAATAATAATAATAGCGAAGCTGTTATCTTCGTAAATCGAATAATAACGGCCTTTCTGAAATCCTTCTTATATTCAGGCTATGCCTGTGATAATTGAAATCTATTCAAATTAAAATCAAATAAAAAATCAGTTTGTTCTCCTATTTAACTAAAATTTATGGGATGCTAACGCATGGTGAGAAAACCATGGTTTTGATTCTGTTTATACTAATGGCTGTGTCTTCTTTAATTGAACTAATCGCAGTTGTTGCCATCCCTGTTTTAGTCAGTATTCTTACAAACCCTCAGGGTTTTCTGGAAAATGAGAGATATGTTAACATACTGAATACCATTGGAATAAATGACTCCAATTCACTTATTTATTGGGGTGGTGGTTTTGTTTTAGTCGCTTTTTTAATGAAAAACGCATTTCTAATCTTTTATAAATATGTAAGCACCGGTTTTGTATTTCGACTCTACAGAAGGCTCGGGGACAGGCTTTTCCGCTCTTATATGAATGCACCCTATATTAATCTAATCTCTCGTAACTCAGCAGAACTTCTAAGAAACGTAACCCAAGAAACCCATTTATTGGTTATTAAGGTGTTATTCCCATTTCTGAAACTGGTAATGGATGCACTTGTGGTAGTGGCTATTTTACTTTTATTGTTCTTTGTTGAACCTCTTGTAACACTTGCAGTTTTTTCTATACTTGGGGCAGGATCTATTCTTTTCATGAAACTGCTAAGAGGAAAAATTAAAAAACACGGTAAGCAAGAACAAGAATACAGAGCCAGAATGATTAAAAGCGTAAATGAAGCTTTTGGTGGTTTAAAAGAACTAAAAGCAGGCAATAGAACACCTTTTTTTACCCAAAAATTTTCAGACGAAATATCCAAGACATCTTTTTCTTATCGTTTTAAAGAGTTCATGGGACAGATAATAGTGCCCGGAGTAGAAACATTTGCAGTTTTGGGTATGATGGTTATAACCGGTTTGTTTATGGCGCAGGGTAAGAGTATTCAGGCTATTATACCACTATTAACATTATTTATTGCAGCAACCGCACGGCTGATGCCGGCATTAAAGAAAACTATTCATCATTATACTGTTATCAAGTACCATGCCTATGTAGTAGACCCCGTGTTCAGAGATTTGACGGAATATGGTCAAACACAGAAACAAGCCGATTTCGGAGAAAAATATGATACTTTGCCATTTAATGAAACGGTCGAATTTAAAGATATTTGTTTTAAGTACATTGAATCTGAACAAAAAGCGTTAGAGAAGGTATGTTTTAAAATAAAAAGGGGGCAAGTCGTTGCTTTCGTTGGACGTTCGGGAGCTGGCAAAACCACTATGGCAGATGTTTTTTTGGGATTACTTGAACCTCAGCATGGTATCGTACTTGTAGATGGAAATGAGGTTGATATAACAAAAATTAATTGGAAGTCTAATGTTGGATACATACCACAACAAGTTTTTCTGATAGACGATACTATCCGCGCAAATATTGCGCTTGGAGTTTCGGATGAACAAATTGATGACAGCAAGATAGAGGCAGCTATAGATGCCGCTCAACTGAGAGAACTAATAGACAACTTGCCGCATGGCGCTCATACAAAAACAGGGGAATACGGAGTGCGTTTGTCTGGTGGTCAGCGGCAGCGGATAGGAATTGCAAGGGCGCTCTATAATTATCCATCTATTCTTGTGATGGATGAAGCAACTTCAGCGCTCGATAATCAAACTGAACGGTTTGTAATGCAGGCGATTGATGAATTTCGGAAAGACAGAACCATTGTAATTATAGCACATCGGTTGTCAACCGTAAAAAATGCCGACTGTATTTTTATTATGGCAGACGGTAAAATTACCGATAGTGGTACATATGAAGAGCTGATGCAGAAGAGCGAATCGTTTAAAAAACTTGCAGGCGCAATTGATTTCAGTTAAACAAGATTAAGCCTTATGCCTTTTTTCTAACTCGTCAATGAGTTCTTGCAAAGAGTAGCCCTTTTCGGTTAACAGCACCAACAGGTGGAAGAGTAAATCAGATGCTTCATAAATAAACTCTTCTTTATTGTCGTTTTTTGAAGCGATGACGGTTTCGACGGCTTCTTCGCCCACTTTTTGGGAAATCTTATCGATGCCTTTTTTGAAAAGTGAAGTGGTATAGGAACCTTCGGGCATTTTTTCTTTTCTTTCAGCAAGCAGGCTTTCCAGTTTAAAAAGAAATTCACCTTTTGCGGCGGGTGCCGGGGTATCTCTGTAGAAACAGGATGTATTTCCGGTATGGCACGTGGGGCCGTCTGGGGTGGCTGTCACCAACAGGGCATCTTTGTCGCAATCGTATCTGATTTCCTTAAGCTTAAGCGTATTGCCTGATGTTTCACCTTTTGTCCAAAGTGTTTTCCGGCTTCGGCTGTAGAAAGTAACCATGCCGGATTCAAGTGTTTTAGCTATAGCTTCGGGATTCATATATCCCAGCATGAGTACACGCAGACTGCCCGCATCTTGCACAATTGCGGGAATCAGGCCATTTTCATCGAAACTTAAATCGTCTGTATTCAAAAAAATTATTTTTTAGATAGATTCAGGTGGACGGGCTAAAATACGAATCTGCAGCACCGGTTGAAACATAAGCTATATATTTTCGAGCAGTCTTACCGGGATACCGGCATAGTGCATGGCCGATTTTAAGTCAGTAATTTCTATTTCCTTAAAGTGAAAAATACTAGCGGCAAGCACGGCATCGGCGTGGCCAAGTGTAACGGCTTCTATACAATGTTGTATGGTTCCCGCGCCACCACTGGCAATTAGAGGAACTGACACAGTTGCGGCAATTTTTCTTAACAACTCATGGTCGAATCCCGATTTTGTTCCGTCTTTATCCATACTGGTGAGAAGAATTTCTCCGGCACCATGTTCAGTTGTTTTTTTTGCCCATGCTATTGCATCAAGCCCGGTATCGAAAGTGCCTGCTTTGGTGTATACGTTCCAGCTGTAGCCGGTTCTGCGGGCATCAATAGCCGCTACAACACATTGGCTGCCGAAGCGATCGGCTGCATCAGTGATTAATTTGGGATTAGCCACAATGCTACTGTTTAAAGAAACTTTATCTGCCCCGGCGTATAGTAAATCACCAATTTCATCCACAGATTTAATACCGCCACCGACCGTAAACGGAATGGAAATATGCTGGGATATTTGCCTGACTAATTTGACAAGTGTTTTTCTTTTCTCGTTGGTCGCGGTTATATCCAGAAAAATAAGCTCATCGGCTCCTTCATCACTGTATCTCCGGGCCAATTCAACCGGGTCGCCTGCATCCCTTAAACCTTCAAAATTTATCCCTTTTACAGTACGGCCGTTTTTAATATCAAGACAGGGAATTATGCGCTTTGCTAACATTATTTTTTAATCGGGTTAAATTTCAGTTCTAAACAGAGTTTTATCCAAAATAAATCCCAAAAGTAACAGGCTTACGCCGGGAAATAGAAACAGGGAATATCTGTCTACTCTGTCTCGGTAAATAATTTCATCTATAACAGAAGTTTCGAGTGTGTCAATCTCTCTGTAAACCTGTTCGAGTTCGCGGTTATCTCTTGCCCTGAAATAGCGCCCGCCGGTATTATGTGCCATTTCTGTAAGCATCTGCTCATCAATTTCGACGCGAATGTTGTAGTAGCGCCTGCCAAAAACGGGATCATCGATAGGGTAGGGTGCGGTTTCGGCTCCTGTGCTCGCTCCGATAGTGTAAAGTCTTATGCCCATTGCCGCTGCCATTTGAGAAGATGTAATTGGATCGATTTCACCGGCGTTGTTTTCACCATCCGTAAGCAGAACTATCACACGGTTTTCTGCTTCACTGTCACGAAGGCGGTTTACTGCCGTTGCAACGCCCATGCCGATGGCGGTACCGTCGCGCACAATTCCCATGTCCATCAGCTCAAGCTGATTTTGAACCAGGCGATGGTCGAGTGTGGGCGGCACAAGTGTAATGCTCTCACGTGCAAAAACTACAAGCCCGATACGGTCATGAATTCTGCGCCTTACAAAATCTTTAGCAACCTCTCGAACTGCAATAAAACGGTTCGGTTGCATGTCTTCCGCCAGCATTGAAGAAGAAATGTCAATCACAAGAACAATATCAATACCCTCTACATTTTGTTCGACACGTACATTTTCGTTTTGAGGCCGTGCAAGTGCAATAATAATGAGCATCAGTGCTATATATTGAATTCCAAGCATTCCAAAGAAACCGTATACCCGCCATCCGCTTTGCACGCCGGATAGGGTTGAGCTTCTCGAAAATACCATTGATGGCATTCGACGGTTCTTGCCGTACCACCATTGTATAAATGCGAGTACAGGTAGTGCAAGCAGCGCCAGAAACCACTCAGGATTTTCCCAAATCATCTGCTTCCTCCCGTTCTCTCATTATTTCGAGTACCTTTTTATTATATTTGGCTTTTTTTGCCATTATGATATGATCATCCTGCCGTTGAACTTCATCTGCAACAGTTCTTAGTTTAACTATTACTTCACCCATTTGATCAAATTCAGGAGTAAATTTTGCAAATTTGACTAAATCACATTCCTGCAAAATGCCTCGCACAAACTGAGTGAATTTAACTGATGAATAGATAACACTTATTTCCTGTAAAACTTCTCTTGTTGTTTGTTCCAAAGCCGGGAAACCGTGGACTTCCTCGTAGTATGTACGAATTAAGTCGCCGCTTCTTATATAAAACTCTTCCACCTCCACATCTTTGTTGTGTAAATCCTGTTCAAGCCGGTCAATTCCGGCAGTAAGGGCATGGCCCGGATGATAGAATGGTGGAATTTTAATGGGTTCTTTAGGCTCGGGTTCTTCCTCATCCGGGAAGTATTTTTTGTAATAATAGTATGCCACTAAAAGAATGGCCATTAAAAGAAGAAATCCCAAAATGTATGGAAGAATTGACCGCGTAAACTCAAAAATGGGTTTTAATGGCCGTTTTACATCATCTTCATCGAGGATACTTCGAAAGTAAATCGGGTATTCGGCTATTTCAAACAAAGTGGTATCAGCGCCGGAAATACCCAGAGCGTATAAATCTGTTATAAGTGTGTCTTCGTTACCGAAGAATTGAAGCCTGATTGAGACGCTATCTGAACCGGCAGGAGTGAGGCCGCGGGTTCGGTTCCTGAACTCAAAGGGTTCGCTGAAAAAGGTGCTGTCTGGCATCATGATACGGTCAAACCGATCAGGATTATCAAAAATGATATGCAAATTGAACAGTTGGCCGGCTTTTAGAGAGTCGGAATCGGATGAAATACGAACAGGCTGCGACAATGCAGCTGAGACAGACACAAAAAAAATTAAAATGATTACAGAACTGAAACTTATTAATTTAAGAAGCAATTTCATACCGAATTAGTGGCGTTTTTGACGCTTTTGGAACATATTAACCAAGGGCTCAATATAAGAGTGATTTGTAAAAAGATGAACATGGTCAACCTGCAGCTTATTCAATTTTTTGTGAAGTTCTTCCCGTTCCTGTAACCTTTTTTTCCTGAAGGCTTCTCTCGTTTTTTTGTCCGATGTATCAGTGAGCATCCAATTTCCGGTTTCGGAATCAAGAAAGGGCACCAGTCCGATGTTCGGAAGTTCGGTTTCAAGTTCATCATCAACACACAGACAAATCAGGTCATGGCGCTTATTCATCACTTTCAAATCGCGTTCATAGCCTTCATCCTGCATGTCGCTTATTATGGTTACAATAGAGCGCCTGCGTTGGATTCTGTTTACATAACTGAGCGCTGTTTTAATGCAGGTTCCTTTGCCTTCGGGTTCGGTGGCGTAGAGTTCTCTGATCAGCCGGAGTACATGCAAACGTCCTTTTCTTGGGGGGATGAATAATTCAACTTTATCGCTAAAAAGCAGCAGCCCGACTTTATCGTTATTTTTGATAGCACTGAACGCCAAAACGGCAGCCAGCTCGGTAGCCAAATCCATTTTCCGTTGTTCAAAACTTCCGAATAAACCACTTGGAGAAATATCCACACATAAAAAAAGCGTTTGTTCACGTTCTTCCTGGAAGATTTTTACATGTGGCTCGCCTGAGCGTGCGGTAACATTCCAATCAATAAGGCGAATGTCATCACCGAAATAATAAGGCCTTACTTCAGAAAACGCCATCCCCCGGCCTTTAAAAGCCGATAAATACTCCCCACCGAAAAGATTGTTAACCAATCCCTTAGTGCGAATTTCAAGCGCCCTTACTTTTTTGAAAATATCTTTTGATCTCATGAAATTAAGTAGGATGTCGTTCAGGTTTCAAACGAAATCCGTTACTTCAAATTGTGGAATCAGGTGGATGTTCTGTATCTTTAAGCGATTTTTAAATCCTATCGGAAAGGTCAAAAAATTATTCATGCAAAATCCGTTCCGGCAGGAAAACATTCAACTATAATAAGGAATTTTCCATGTTAATTGGAGTACCAAAAGAAATCAAAAAACACGAGAATCGGGTAGCGCTTTTACCCGGTGGAGTAGTGGAGCTAAAAAAGCATGGCCACAATATAATTATTGAAAAAGATGCAGGCATTTCCAGTGGTTTCCCGGATGAGCTTTATGTAAATGCCGGAGCAGAAATTATTGATACAGCGGAAGAAATATGGGCAAAAGCCGACATGATTATGAAGGTGAAAGAGCCCATTGAAAAGGAATATCCCTTAATGCGTAAAGGCCAGATTATTTTCACCTATTTCCACTTTGCCGCAAGTCAGGAGTTGACTGAGGCTGTGGTAAAATCAGGGTGTATTGCCATTGCGTATGAAACCGTAGAGAAATCAGACGGTTCATTGCCATTGCTAGTGCCAATGAGCGAAGTCGCAGGACGCATGGCCGCGCAGGAAGGCGCAAAGTTTCTGGAAAAGGTAATGGGTGGCCGTGGTGTTTTACTTGCAGGGATTCCCGGAGTTAAGCCAGGTAACGTAATGGTGCTTGGTGGTGGTGTTGTAGGTGTTAATGCGGCAAAAATTGTTGCCGGAATGGGCGCGAATGTCTACATCTACGATATTTCTGTTCAGCGTCTACGCTATTTGGATGATGTAATGCCCAAAAACATCACAACTATGTTTTCCTCGCATGCGTCTATTTGCGAAATGCTTCCTTTGATGGATTTAGTGATTGGAGCCGTGCTCATCCCGGGTGCAAAGGCACCAAAACTGATTAAGCGCGATATGCTGAAGTTAATGAAGCCGGGAGCGGTTATAGTAGATGTCGCCATTGATCAGGGGGGATGTATTGAAACCGCGAAGCCAACGACCCACGATGAACCAACGTACATGGTTGACGGAGTGCTGCATTATTGTGTGGCTAACATGCCCGGTGCAGTTCCTTATACATCTACAATAGGCCTCACTAACGTTACCATGCCTTATGCCATTCAGATTGCTAATAAAGGATGGGTGAAGGCCATTAAGGAAAACAGAGAATTAGAGCGTGGCCTGAATGTGGCAAACGGGATAATCGTTTACAAAGATGTCGCCGACGCCTTTGATTTTGAGTACACGCCCGTAACTAAATTTCTTGCCTCAGTCTGATTTGGTAAATTACTGATAATAAAAAGCTCCTGAACTTTTATTCAGGAGCTTTTTTTATGCAATAACTTGCTCATAATCATCAGCGCTCAAAAGGCTGTTGAGATCATCCGGGTTTTCCGGTTTAATTTTTACCATCCAACCTTTGCCGTAAGGGTCTTCGTTTACGAGTTCCGGTTCATTTTCCAGTTCCTCATTTATTTCCACCACTTCACCTGCTACAGGCATGAAAAGCTCAGAGACTGTTTTTACGGCTTCAACAGTTCCAAAAACATCATCCTGACCGTATGATTCGCCTGTATCATTAAGCTCCACATAAACAATATCACCGAGTTCCCCTTGGGCAAAATCAGTAATTCCGATGGTTGCGGTTCCGTCTCCGTTGTCACGAATCCACTCGTGTTCTTTGGTATACTTTAATTCTGATGGAATGTTCATTATGGTGTGTCTTTAGGTATAAATTTAAATTGTTTTTCGAGGAAGTGAGTGTTGAAATCACCACTTATAAACGTTGGGTCATCCATTAATTGAATGTGATAGGGAATGGTAGTCTTTATCCCTTCAATTATAAATTCTTCAAGTGCTCTTTTCATTCTTGCAATAGCCTCAGTACGGTTTGAACCGCTAACGATAAGCTTCGCAATCATGGAGTCGTAAAATGGTGGAACTCTGTAACCCGAGTAGACGTGAGTGTCAACTCGGACGCTTCTGCCACCAGGAACATGGAAGACATCAATTTTACCGGCAGAGGGCCTGAAATTATGGGCTGGGTCTTCGGCATTGATTCTGCATTCTATGGCATGTCCTCTCATTTTGAATGGTTTGCGACTCAATGGAGCTCCAGCAGCGACTTCTATTTGATAGCGAATCAAATCTGTAAAAGTCACTTCTTCGGTTACAGGATGTTCTACCTGAATTCGTGTGTTCATTTCCATGAAATAGAAATTCAGGTCTTTATCCACCAAAAACTCAACTGTTCCGGCACCTTCATACTGTACAGTTTCGGCGGCTCTAATGGCAGCCTGCCCCATTTTTTCTCTGAGCTCGGGCTCCATTACAGGAGAGGGAGATTCCTCCAGGATTTTCTGATGGCGACGTTGCATCGAGCAATCTCTTTCGCCGAGATGCGTGATGTACCCGTGTCGGTCACCTAAAATCTGGAATTCCACGTGGCGTGGATTTTCAATAAACTTCTCAACGTACACTTCAGGATTACCGAAAGCACTTCCTGCCTCGCTTCTTGCGGAGTCGAACATCCGTTTGAAATCGGCGGGCTCTTTAACGATACGCATTCCTCGGCCACCACCACCTGCTGTTGCCTTGATGATAACCGGATATCCGATATCCTTAGCTATGGCCTCAGCTTCTTTTAAATCAGAAATAGTACCATCACTACCGGGGACAACAGGAACGCCAAATTTAATCATATTATCTTTGGCTGTAGATTTATCGCCCATAGCACCAATCATTTCCGGTGATGGGCCAATAAATTTGATGTTATGCTCCTGACATATCCTTGAGAATTCAGCATTTTCAGCCAGAAAACCGTATCCGGGATGAATGGCTTCGGCATTTGTAATTTCAGCAGCGGCGAGAATACGTTGAACTTTAAGATAACTGTCTTTAGAGGCGGGAGGGCCTATGCACACGGCCTCATCGGCAAAACGAACATGAAGGCTTTCGGCATCGGCTGTTGAATAAACGGCCACAGTTCTAATGCCCATCTCCCTGCACGTTCGTATAACTCTAAGTGCAATTTCGCCCCGGTTGGCTATGAGAATTTTTTTAAACATTCGAATCAGGCAGGTTCAATAATAAACAATGGTTGGTCGAATTCTACAGGTTGAGCATCCTGAACAAGTACTTTGGTAATTTTACCATCATGTTCAGATTCTATTTCGTTCATGATTTTCATGGCTTCAACAATACAGAGCACATCGCCTTTTTTAACAGTTTGGCCTACTGAAACAAATGGATCAGATTCAGGGGATGGTTTGCTGTAGAAGGTTCCAACGATAGGAGACTTTATAGTTAATCCAGAAGTGTCTGCTGCCGGTGCAGCTGCTTTTGCCGGCTCTGCAGGGGCAGCGGGTTCTGCTACAGGCTGTGGTGCCGGCGCAGGAGCCGCTGAAGGCGATGGAGCGTAGTAAACCTGCTCTCTGACTCCTTGATTATCACTTTGTTTTTTTACTTTTATTTTGAAATCGCCCTCTTCAATTGAAACCTCATTGACATCACTGTCTGAAATCATTGAAATCAGGTTTTTAATAAGCTTTAAATCCATAAGTCACTTTCCTTTTTAATCTGATTTAACACGCTCGATGTACGTTGATGTACGGGTATCGACGCGTAATTTGTCACCTTCGTTAATAAAAAGAGGCACTTGAACAACAGCACCTGTTTCGAGAGTGGCCGGTTTAGAACCACCCTGAGCTGTGTCTCCGCGAACTCCAGGGTCGGTTTGGGTAACCTCAAGCTCTACATGGTCTGGGAGTTCGGTAAATAAAATCTTATCCTCATCGGCATTAATTACAACCACAACATCCTGGCTTTCCTTCATGAACTTGTTCTTATCCACCTGATGGGGTGGTAAGCCGATTTGTTCATACGTTTGTTTGTGCATGAAGTGATATAAATCCCCATCGAAATATAAGTATTGGTATGGGTGTCTTTCAACCCTGACAGAATCTACAGACTCTCCCGAACGGAAAGTTTTGTCTATAATTTTTCCGGTTTCCACACCTTTAAGCTTGGTGCGGACAAAAGCAGGCCCCTTGCCGGGTTTGACATGCTGGAATTCAATAATGTTGTAAAGCGTTCCGTTGATAACAATGGTAAGTCCGTTACGAAAATCTGGAGTCGAAACTTTAGGCATAAAATAGATTTAATAATTAACTAAACTTTAATAGTGGATTAATTTACGATTTAATGAGTAAACCTGCCTGCTTTAATTGCTGATTTTTATCTTAGAAAAACAAAGCCCATAATGTTCTGCCGAGGATTAATCCTATCAAAATAGGGCAGACAAAGCGAATAAATACAGACCAAACAGGGAAGAACCAATGTTCATCTATAGAGGCAAAACCCTGGCCAAGTTCGAGCTTGGCATTTTCCATTTTCCAGAAATATCCGAGGAAAAGGCAAAGCATAAATCCTCCCAAAGGCAGTCCGACATCACTAAAAATAAAATCGAGAGTACCAATCAGGCTCGTGTCGAAAGCAATAACGACTGAAATCACCGTAATAATTGCACCGATTAGAATAGCAGCTGTTTTTCTTCTTACTTTATGTTCGTCGATTATGTAAGATGTTGGAACCTCAAGTAATGAGATTGCAGATGTGAGCGCCGCGATACTAAGCAGGAAGAAGAACGTTGCTCCAAATACAAGCCCGATTACGCCACCCATATTATGGAACAATTCAGGCAATACCTGGAAAATAAGGGCTGCGCCGGCAATCAGGCTTCCGTCATCCCCAAAAACCTGAACACCCTGATTTTGAGCCATAAATATAGCCGGCATAATAAGTAAACCTGCAAGAAATGCAATTCCGATATCAGCAAGCGTAACATATCCTGCAACCTCGGGGATATTTTCTTTTTTACTGAGATACGAGCCATAGGTAATCAGGGCACCCATCCCCAAAGAAAGAGAGAAAAATGCCTGCCCCATTGCAGCCAGCAGAATATCTGAGTTTATGGCAGAGAAATCGGGCAGGAGATACGCGCGAACCCCATCTATTGCACCGGGCTGAAACAATACGTATGCAATCATGACGACAAGTATTACAATAAGCAATGGCATCAGATATTTTACGGCTCGTTCAATCCCCTCGCTAACGCCGCCAAGTATAATTCCGACGGTAAAGGCCATAAATACGATGGCAACCCCGGCATTGAGCCAACCATTATCTGTATTGGCGACCCATGCGGCCATTTCGGTCCAGCCGGAATAATGAAAAATCTGTTCGAAGAAATAGCCGATAGTCCAGCCTGCAACAATTACGTAATATGAAAGAATTACGATACCGCAGAGCACACACCAAAAGCCTACTATTGGAAAAAACTTGCTGTTAGAAAGGGCTCTGAAAGCCCCAACGGGATTTCGTTCTGATTTGCGGCCAACACTTAGTTCGGCAACCATTACTGGGTATCCGACAATGAATACAAGTAAGGCATAAATCAACAGAAAGGCGGCTCCTCCGTTTTCTGCCATTACTGTTGGATATCTCCAAATATTGCCAAGGCCAACTGCCGAACCGGCTGCTGCAAGAATGAATCCGAGTTTACTATTCCAGTTTCCCCGCGATGTGCTTTGTGTAGTTGCCAAAGTAGTATTGTTCAGTTGTTAGTTGTTAGTCATGCCTAAGGTTCTAAAAAACTGCTGCGTGTTCCTGGCACCAGTTTTAGTAGACATGTTTTAGTCCTGCCACATATCTGCTTTGATGCGTTCAATGCTTTTAGACAAACAGAAATCCGGTTGTTTGCCAATGTGTTAAAATATTGTATTTACGCATTATTTCGCAACCTTCTTAAAATATATCCTGAACTTGCTTCAATACTTAGCTCATCTGTAACAATATCAAAGCCTTCGGGTTTTACAATATCGCCAGATGCGACAACTTCCCACACACCTTCGGGTAAATCTATGGTATGAATTGCCATTGGATTTCCGTTCAGAGTGATGATATAATCATACGGATCACCACACGATTCCCCCAGAATAATAAACGATATATGCAGGCTGTCGTTATATGGCCAGAAGTGGATGGCTTCCGGTTTTGACTTCCTCAAAGCAGGCGAAGAGAGCCTTAGTTTGATCAGGCCTTTGTAGTAGTTATATAAATCCGCGTTAAGTTTTGCATCCCCGAAATGGAGATAGTTTGTGGTATTATCTTTCTCGTAACTGTTATGATCAAGCCTGCTAACGTACGGATCATTTACACCTCTGACGGGTTGAATTACTTTGGTTCTTGACCATTCCTGACCCGCATGTATCATAATAATCCCCTGAGAACAGAACAGATAAAGTGCCGCAAGTTTGGCAATTTTTACTTCGGTATTGTATAGTTTTGCTGCTTTATCTCTGTTAAGAACCCTTTCGGCTTTTGAGTGGTCGAGCGCGATTTTGATGAAATCCCCAAGAGTATATCCATCATGGCTTTCCAGATAATTTACGCAATGCGCTGGTTGATTAAACCTTCCGTTATGAGAACCCAGCAGCGTTCCCCGGAAAAAGTTTTCGAGGCCTTCCCGTGAGGTTTCACTCTGCCATCTGCCAAAAATAAAACCCGGGTCATGTACCGGTTCTGAACCTTTTACTCCATTACGAATTTGATCATTCCACGATGGCCATTCGATTTCAGAAAAACCGGTAGGGTTGTAGCCGCCACCCCAGGGTTCGCCAATGAGAATTACATTCGGATTGATTAATCTGGCTTCATCACGAATTTCTATCAGAGTTTCCCTGTCAATAAGATTTGCAAGGTCGAATCGAAACCCGTCGATATGGAATTCCTTCATCCAATATTTAATGGAGTCGATGATGAGTTGCCTTGCGTACTCATTTTCTGTCTTGAAATCATTCCCGCAGCCACTTTCAGAAAGGTACTTATTATCCCCGTTCATCCTAAAATAATAGTCACGATCAATTAATTTGAAAGGATTTAAATCGTATTGGGATACATGGTTGTACACCACATCCATTATTACAGAAATACCGTTTTTGTGGAGCTCTTTAACAAGCTCCTTTAGCTCGGTGATGGCCTTTAATGAGCGCCCGTTTATGGCGTCAGGCTTGTTGCTGCCATCAGATGCATACATGGTTTCAGGGACAAAAAAGAAGGAGGTCATGTATCCCCAATAATTCCTCGAGTAATAATTCCATGTATTCACGATGCCGTCTGCCGCGGGCTTGTTGTGCGGCGGCTCGAAATAGGCAAATTTTTGAAGCGGTAAAAACTCAACTGCATTAACCCCGAGTTTTTTGAGATGCTCAATGCCACCTCGCACTCCATTTTCCATGAAAGCATTATAAACCCCGTCTTCTGAGCATTCCGAGCTGTGGTGCGCGGTTAAGTCCTTTATATGCGTTTCGTATATAACGAGGTCTCTGGGGTCTTCAGGCGTGACAAATGTATCGTCTTCCCAATCGAACGGCTCGGGATTGAAAATTAAGGTTTTGGGATATTGGAGGTAATGGTTTTTTGTGATGACCATTTTGCTGTAAGGGTCGGCCGCGAGGAAATCTGTTCCATCAAAAGCGGGATCGTCAGATGGGGGCACAATTCTGTAACCATAACATTTTCCGATAAAATTTCCCTTAATTGTAATTTGCCAGATGTCATTTCCATTGCGATTCATTTTGAAACGCCGCCCGGTTATATCTTCATACGAGTCGAATATTTCAACATAAATCGACTCGGCTCTTTCACAAAAAAGCCTGAATTCACTGAACTCATAGGTTGCTTTGCAACCAAATTCTTTGGTAGCTGCAGAAGCGGGTTCTTTTAGTTGTAATTCCGGACTAATCTCTTTATTCATTACTAAGGTAATCTTTAGTTTACTACCGAACCGGGCTGTGCATCTGAACTAACAAATAGTAAGCCTTTATCAGGATCATTGGCCATAAGCACCATACCTTTACTTTCAATGCCCATCATTTTTCTCGGTTTCAGGTTTGCCACTACAACTACATTTTTACCTATAAGCGTTTCCGCCTCATGGAATTCGGCTATGCCACTCACAACACTTCGTTTTTCGTATCCAATATCTACTGTCAGGTGAATGAGTTTCTTGGATTTTTTGACTTTTTCAGCATTAAGGATTTTTCCGACTCTAAGATCCAACTTGATGAAATCCTCATAAACAATTTCATCTTTTTCAGGTTCGAATGATGTACCACCTGCAGCTTCCTTAGCTTTTTCTTCCAGTTTTTTTAGCTGATGCTCAATGGGTTCATCCTCTATTTTTTTAAATAAAATACCTGATTCGGGCAGTTTTGTGCCGGC
>SLDG01000159.1 GCA_007125355.1 Balneolales bacterium
AAAATTCTTGATGAATTGTCATATATAAATTTTTTCTTTACGCAAAATATTAGGCTTAAACTCCAAAACTCGGAATTATCCCTACAACCCCCTTATCCTCAAACTGTTCGAAACTACACTCACAGAACTTAGCGCCATCGCGGCGGCGGCGAACATGGGGCTTAGGATACCGAATGCGGCGAGGGGTACGCCCACTGTGTTGTAGATGAATGCCCAGAAGAGGTTTTGCCGGATGATGCGCAGGGAACCGCGTGAAAGCCGGATGGCTTCTGCAACTCTGCCCAAATCATCACCGAGAATGGTGATATCGGATGAGGAGACTGCCAAATCGGTTCCGCTCGAGAGCGCAATGCCTAAATCTGCCTGAACGAGTGCTGCGGCGTCGTTTATACCATCCCCAACCATGGCGACCCGTTTCCCTTTATCCTGATAGGATTTTACGATAGCTGCTTTTTCGTCGGGTTTTACTTCAAATCGCACATCCACTATCCCTAATTGGCTTGCTATATAACGCGCTGTTCGCTCCTGATCGCCGGTTACCATAACGGTTTGGATGTTCATCTCCTTAAGCTCTTCAACAAACTTTTTTGCTTCCTCTCGTGGTGTATCACTAACAGAAATCAATCCTATGGGAGATTCATCAATCATAACAACCAACACTGTTGCTCCTTTTGATTGCTCATCTTCGATCAGCTTTTGGATTTTTTCATCTGAGGTATCCAACATCGTAACCGAACCTATTTTGACCCGACTTCCTTCAACAGTTCCGGTTACGCCCACACCGGCTTCGGTCTGCACATTTGTTGATTCCGGTATGTTGATGTTCTTAGTTTGAGCAAACCCAACAACAGCTTTTGCCAACGGGTGATCTGATTGCTGCTCGACTGCCGCCGCTTTTTGCAGGATTTCATCTTCATTTACATCACCAAGTTCGAATACTCCACTTACTTTCATTTCGCCGGTTGTGAGTGTTCCGGTTTTATCCAGTAAAATCACATCAACCTTTTTGGCTTCTTCGAGGGAAACGGCATCTTTAATCAGGATGCCTTTTTCGGCGGCGCGGCCTGAGCCGACCATAATTCCTGTAGGTGTGGCCAATCCTAGTGCACATGGACACGCAATGATTAATACAGCTACCATGTTTACGATAGCTTTTGCAGGATCGCCATCTACGAGCATCCATCCCACAAGAGCCAAAAGTGCAATTACAATTACAATGGGAACAAAAACAGCACTCACTTTATCCACCAGGCGCTGGATGGGCGGTTTTGAGCCCTGAGCCTGGCGCACGGTTTCTATAAGCCGGGCAAGGGCGGTTTCTTTACCCACACGGGTTGCTTTCATGGTGAATGAAACATTTGTATTTCGGGTACCGCCTGTTACAGAGTCACCGGGTTTTTTATCTGCCGGTACGCTTTCCCCTGTCATCATAGATTCATCAACAGAAACGATCCCCTCTTCAATAATACCATCAACCGGAACTTGTTCGAATGCTTTTACGAGCAGGATATCACCCTGCTGAACCTCAGATAACGGGATTGTTTGAGTTTCGCCCTTTTCGTTGATTTTATTGGCTTGCTGAGGCGTTAGGTCAAGTAAGCCGGAAATAGCATCACGACTTTTGTATTTGGCACGTTCTTCCATCCATTTACCAAGCAGAATCAACGCTATAATAACCGCGGCTGTATCGAAATAGACATCCATTGGGGTTACAAGCCCGCCTTCTGTGCCAAAAAACGTGGCATATCCACTAAAAAGGAAAGCCGAACCGGTCCCGACCGCCACGAGGGTATTCATATCAGCTGATTTCCGTTTCAGGGATTTCCACGCTCCTGAAAAAAACGAACTTCCTGCATAGAACAGAATCACAGCTGTAATTGCCAGCATTGCCAAATTCCATTCGAACAAATATGGATGAATAGCGTGATGCCATGATTCGATAAACATGGGCCCCATATCCATCAGAAAAACTACGAATGCCAGGGGCAGGGCAATCAGGAATTTTGTTTTAAAGGATGTTGAGAATGGAACTCGTTCATCCGTTTTATCTTCAATTATTGGGGATGCTTCAAAACCCGCATTCTCAATAGCGTCAATAATTTTTTCGATATCCGCATCGGATTGAAACGTGGCTTCTTCGGTAGCAAGATTGACTGATACATCTTTTGTGCCGTTTACCTTTTTAATGGCTCGTTCCACGCCAGCAACGCAGCTGGCGCAGGTCATTCCCTGTATTTTTAAATGTTGTTTTGTTGTACTCATGTCCTAATAATTCACTATTTGTTCAATTTGATGAAATAGTAGGAAATACAGAAGTGAAAATCTTGCAGTTCTTTAGCTGAAATGTATAAAATTTTCAGGTTTTTTTGTGGGATGACTAAAAAATAAGCAGGCCATGACTATAAGCCGAATTCTGTGTCCCGGGAAAACCGGGTGGTAATCATTTATCTGGCCCCGATATCACTATCGGGGTCTTGCAACCTACCCGACAGCGTCGTAACCAGTGGTACATACTGTCTGCTTGGTCTTGCACCCCGTGAGGTTTACCCTGCCACCGATGTCACCACCGGCGCGGTGGGCTCTTACCCCGCCATTTCACCCTTACCCGAAATGACAAGCATTACCGGGCGGTATATTTTCTGTGGCACTTTCTCCTCCGGTTTTAGCCGAAGACTTCCCGTTAGGAAGCACGGTACTGGTTGGTGTTCGGACTTTCCTCACCCCGAAAATCGGGGAGCGATTACCCGTCATGGCCTGCTAAAAAAGTTACTATGTAAGTTACGAAATATAACGGGTAAAGATGAGTAAAATGAATGTTACTTTCCGTGGTTCCCGGCTGAGTTTTATTTTGAGGTACTGCAGATACTAAAAGTTTGTATTCTTGCTAAATATTTTAAAAATTAAAAAGAACAGCTTACCTTCGTGCACCGAGCGATAGTGATTCCCGCTCAGCGAAACTTCGTATCTTTCTTACTTCGAGCTTATCTGCTACAAGCAGGTTTTAAAATCGACTGTTCGAATCGGATTCTACTTTTATTTCTTAAAAGTGGTCTTTGGGAAACACAAAACTATTGATCGAAATGAGAAAAATAAAAACAACCTGAATAAGATAAACTTAAGACCTTAAATGAACCCACTACCATACCTTAAATCGTTAGGTATAAAAGACAGGAGCAGAGTCGATTGGTCTTCATACCCATTTTCAATTCCCTCTGTAAAGAAGTTGCAATCGCTGCATTTCCATAAGAATGTTACCTTTTTTGTTGGAGAAAATGGTTCGGGCAAGTCAACTATACTTGAGGCCATTGCATTAGCTCTTGGTTTTAGTGAAGAGGGGGGAACCAAAAATGTGAGATTGGATACCGCGAGTACAGCATCCGAACTAAGCGCTCACATAAAGCTAATTCGTAGTTATGCAAAGCCCGGTGACGGCTATTTTCTAAGGGCAGAAAGTTTCTATAATGTTGCTTCCTACATGGATGAGGTTGGCTACTTGGATGGATATGGCGGCAAGTCTATCCATGCCAAATCGCATGGTGAAGCTTTCATGGATCTAATGACCTATAAATTTCGCGGTAATGGTCTTTATCTTCTGGATGAACCTGAGGCTGCCTTATCACCGTCCCGGATTTTAGCAGCATTATACGCGATTGATTCACTTGTTAAAGAAAAGGCTCAGTTTATTATTGCTACCCATTCCCCGATTTTACTGGCGTATCCAAATGCAAAGATACTGCAGTTTTCAGATTCCGGAATTACCGAGGTTAGCTATGAGCATACCGAGCATTTTCGAATAACAAAAGATTTCCTCAATAATTATGAGCATCGTATAAGTCAGCTACTGGACCAGTAACCGAATCCTTCTCAGGGTACAACAAAGGATACGGCGGTAGCCGAAGATGTATTTACATTCGGAAAGACTTTTTGGTCTAAATCCGGATTATAGTATTCATTACTCCAAAAGGAGTCGCCGAATGCCTTTACATAGACCATCTGCCCGGATAAAAACCCGGCCTCTGCAAGATCATTAGAAGATAGTATCGTTTCGTAGGGGTTTATACGAGATGTAAGGCCCGGAGAATAATAGTGGTAGTTTGTATGTGAAACATCAGAATCAACAGAGAGAAAGTAGCGAACATAACGGGTATTGCTGTTGCTTCCTGCCGGGTCTGTAGATATGGAAATAACAACTTCGGAATCGTTTGTAAGAGCCGATAAACCGGTGACTTCTGTAGAAGAGACCTTGCCTAATGACGGTGTTTTTGAGATGGGGGTTAAGCTACTATCATGTTCTACATCAAAAATTTTGAAGGTGCCATATCCGCTTTTTTGGTAAACAAGTGTGTAGAACCCAAAAGGAATATCGGATATAGTGAAATTTCCCTGGCTATCGGTTATTGCAGAAAAATCGGTTCCGTGTACAGATACCGTCATTCCTGAATTAGATTGGGGAGTGGTTGCTTCGTTATATAGGTTTACCGACCCGGTAATGTCCCCCTGAGTTAAAGGCCCGGTAGCTTGACCGCCATCATTGGAACAAGAAGTGAGTATGAGTATGGCCCAAAAGACCAAATAAATTGATAGATAGGTGATTTTCATTGTTTTAAATAGTTAGTTTTGAGCCCATTCCTAAAAGTGGACTTTGAATCCTGCCTGCCGCGGCAGACAGATACCAAGGCGCAAAGATACGAATGATAGCCAATGTAAGTTATTCTTTTTTATACGGAATCCGAGGCTATCAAATCTCTCAGTTTCTGCTTGTAGATAGCCCCGATTGGCAGCAATTGCCCGCTTAGTGTTTACCTGTTTATTTGTTTACTGCTGAGATAAACAAAATTCACATTAACTTGGTTATTATTTTCCAGAAAATTTTTTCGCAAAATCATTTTATAAAAATCTGACAATCCATATTATTTATTGATTCGTTTTTTTGAAATTTATGGTGACAAAATCACCTATCTAAGAGCAAATTTTGAAATTATCTTTTTTTAACTTTTTATCTTCAATTTTTTTGACTCGCAAATAACAGGAAACTATTTATCTAATTGAAATTAAATATTTTAAGAATTAAACAGCTAACCTTCAACTATTTAGGGGCAGGCGCTATATTGCATAAATGATTTATGATTTTACAACTTGAACTACCTGAATTTTTGGGGGATTATTATATTTATTTTTTAAATCCCGAGCCGTTTGATAAATAATTATAAAAGCCTTATCTACAGGGGTATGTTAAACCGATTAAATTATGAATTAATTTAAAGACAATATCTATGAAAAATTTTATATACACATTCTCAATAATTTTGTTGACATTTTTATTTATTTCCGGATTTTCTTTTTTTGAAAATTCTGAAGTAAAGGCTGGAATTAATGATGATGAGCCTCATCTGCATGTTGGTGGTGCACTTCGATTTAATATATTGCTTCAAAATTATGAGAGCGATATGACACCTAATGATGGAACGTTTACACTCGACACCTGGAGGCTTAATGCCGTTTATACAAACCCTGGTGGTATTGGAATGAATTTCGAATATCGATTTTACCCTACCTTTAATACACATTTCATCAAGCAAGCGTGGCTGCAGTACGACTTCAGCGATGCTACGCAAATGCAATTGGGTGTTACACAAGTACCATTTGGAAACCTCCAATACAATTCAAACAACTGGTGGTTCAGCCTTAACTATTATGTCGGACTTGAAGACGATCATGATATGGGTATAAAGTTCACGCATCATACCGACAACTGGCAGTGGGATTTCGCGTATTTCTTTCAACCTGAGCCTGCTGGCCCTGCCGGTGGACAGGCCGCTTTTAATTTCGGTGGCTCAGGAAGGTACTCCTATGATGTGATACCTGACGGAAATTTATCTCTTCAGGAACGTAATCAGCTTAATGTCAGAGGCGCGTACAAACTCGATAATGGCGAAATTGGTGCTTCTGCACAATTCGGCCAACTTTATAATCAAGCCATCGATGAGTTTGATACCCGCTATGCCGCCGCTTTACACGCAAGCTTGAACTATGGTAACTTTAATATTAAGCCACAGCTTACGTATTACAATATGAATGCAACTGATGATGACGGGAACAGTTCTGCCGTTGTAAGAATGGGTGCTTATGGTGCTCCTTATGATGTTGCAACTGATGCCTTAATTGCCACACTTGGTCTTTCTTATTCTTATGATGTTGACTGGGGACCCATAACCAACCTTCTGTTTTACAACGACTTCAGCTACATGGAAAAATATCTTGATGAAGATTTCAGTGCAGAAGAGGTCATACAAAATATTACCGGTGTTCTTGTCACCGCAGGGCCTGTTTACACATATTTTGACATTGCACAAGGCTACAACCATCCTTGGTTAACCGATGATTTTGGTACCGGATTAGGCCCTGGTCATGGTGATCTTGGCGGAGACGCCGAGTACAACATCCGTTTCAATATTAATATTGGGTTTTATTTCTAAGCGGATATTCAGAAACAGGTAGTTTCAGACTTAGATTATTTGAACTGCCTGTTTTCTTTCACAATCATAATTAACAGGACTTTATAATGAGTAATACAGAAAAAAGAACACCTTTAAAAAAAGATAAAAGGCTATTTGATATTCATGGGCCTGTGTTTTGGCCCTCTGTTATTTTAATTGCCATCCTGATCATTGGTACTCTTGCACTTGGCGAAACCGCCGAAACATGGTTCAATAACGCAAGGGTTGGTATCACCGATTGGGGCAGCTGGCTGTTTGTAGCAGGCGTCAACATATTTATTGCTTTCTCTCTTTATTTCGCGTTTTCTAAATTTGGAAAAATTCGGTTAGGCGGCCAAAAGGCCAAACCTGACTTTAGCAAGATGGCTTGGTTTGCCATGCTGTTTAGTGCAGGTATGGGGATAGGCCTTATGTTTTTTGCTGTAGCTGAGCCAATGTGGCATCTTTTATACCCGCCTCATGCAGAAGTAGGAAGTACCGAAGCAGTTAGAGATGCAATGGGAGTAACATTCTTACATTGGGGGCTGCATGCATGGGCTGTTTATGCCGTTGTTGGATTAGCTCTCGCTTTTTTCGCCTTTAACAGAAAACTTCCCCTATCCTTCCGCTCTATATTTTATCCACTACTTGGTGATAGAATTAATGGTTGGATTGGAGATGTAATTGATATCCTCGCTGTACTTGCTACCCTATTCGGGTTGGCTACCTCACTCGGCCTCGGCGCTGCTCAGGCGGGGGCAGGTATGGAATTTGTTTTCGGCCTTGAAAATACAACGTTTCTGCAAGTCATAATTATTGTTGTTGTTACATTAGTTGCAATCGTTTCAGTAGTTCTTGGAGTTCATAAAGGAGTTAAAGTACTTAGTGAGTTTAATATCAGGCTCGCTGGATTATTTCTCCTGTTTATCCTCGTTCTCGGGCCAACTCTTTACATTTTGGGTACTTTTGTGCAGAGCTTCGGATACTATTTCCAAACCTTTGCAGAGTACGCCACTTGGGTTGAGGCTTTCGACGAAGAAGGCTCATTTATGAGTACATGGACAGTCTTTTACTGGGCTTGGTGGATTTCATGGTCGCCTTACGTTGGTATGTTTATTGCACGTATTTCAAGAGGCCGCACCGTGCGTGAATTTATTCTTGGTGTACTTATTGTTCCAACCACCGTTACTTTCTTATGGATGAGTGGTTTCGGTGGAACGGCTTTATTT
>SLDG01000051.1 GCA_007125355.1 Balneolales bacterium
ACAACTGTAACGGCTGTACTTGAAGTGGGTGAAGGTGAAGTTGAAGAACCAACCTTGGCCTGGGTTAACTTGCAATGGCCGCCATCTCACACTATGGATGCGGGTGAAGATTTCACCATCTATGGCCAAGTGTATGGAGAAAATGTTACAGAAGACACGGACGAGCCCCATGATGATTTAAGATTCTGGGTTGGTTTCCATACAGAGAATACGCATCCTGCGACCTGGCCGGAAGAGGCATGGGTAGAAGGTGAGTTCAATGTGGTAGTTGACAACAACCATGAGTATATGGTAACAACAGGCGGCCATCTCGAAACAGGAACCTGGTATTACGCAACAAGTTTTCAGTTGGGTGATCATGATGCTGTATTTGGTGGTTACCATGAATCCGGTGGTGGTTTCTGGTCAGAAGACGAGAATGTATCAGGTGTTCTTACAGTGACTTCTTCAGTTGGAATCGGAGATGATTCTGAAATGCCGGTTTCTTATTCTCTTGATCAAAACTATCCTAATCCATTTAACCCAACAACGAATATTACGTATGGTTTACCGGAGGCCTCCGATGTCCGTCTTGATGTGTACAATATCATGGGTCAGCGTGTGGCAACACTGGTTAGCGGACACCAGAATGCGGGCTATCATACAGTATCATTTGATGCAACACGCCTGGCATCGGGTATCTACATATATCGAATTGAAGCCGGCTCGTATGCAGAAATGAGAAAGATGACACTGATTAAATAAGCAGCAGTCAATCTTTAAAGGAAATAAAAAAATAGCATGGGGATTTAACCATTCCCATGCTATTTTTTTGCCTCTATTTGTCCTTATTTGCAAATAAGCGTAAATTAAGTCATGGCAAAGATATTAGAATATGGAATACTTGTTTTGCTCTCCTTCGTAATAGTAGCTTGCAACTCAGTTGGAGGTACAGACTATTTCGATTTCGTTGATGCCCAAATAAATAAAACCGAATTCAGTTATTCTGCCTCAGAACCCATCATTGCCAGCTTTAAAAATATCTCCGGCCACGATTTGTACATTGTTGGCCCTGCGCCCAACTATCTTGAAGTCCGTGAAAACGGAGAGTGGGAAACGATAGGGCCTTGGTATGTTTACCCACATATAGCCCCCACTTTAGGTGCCTATCCTGATGGAGAAAAAGTATATTCCATTGGCTTAAAATCAGATGAGTTTATACTTGAGGCTGGTAAAACGTACAGAATTGGCATCGGTTTGTATCATTCAAATGATTTCAATGATCCCCTGCCCACATCTCAAAGAGCCACAAGGCCATTCAGGATTGTTCCGTAATACTTATGTGATTATATACATACAGAAATAAAAAAGCCCGTTTGAATCGGTAAACTCAAACGGGCTTTTTCTTTAAAGACTATTATAGATTATGGATTATACCGTTGCAAAAACCTAAAGAAATCGCCGTCGGTAGAGAGTATTACAGTTGTGTTATCATCCATTGTTTTTTCGAAAGCTTCCATAGTTCTTATGAACTCGTAAAGCTCTCGGGTTTGGCGGTTTCTGTTAAATGCTTCGGCATAAATTCTGGTAGCTTCAGCATCTGCACGCCCCCGTATTTCCTGTGCTTCACGACGCGCCTCAGAGCGTATTTGTGCAAGATCGCGCTCCTTATCACCAATAATAGCACGCGCCTCACCTTCACCTTCTGATTTGAACTGATCGGCAATTCTGTTACGCTCAGAAATCATCCGCTCGAATACATTTTGCTGAACTTCTCTTGAGTAGTTAACACGCTTAAAGCGGAAATCCAGAATACGAATTCCAAGATCGCTCACTCTTTCGTTTGCTCTTTCGAGAACGACACGCTCAATAGCATCACGGCCAACGGAGATCTCTTCCAGAACATCAAACTCTTCTAAGTATTCGTCTGTTACTTCGGGCTCTCTGTTTGTTGAGCGTACCAAGTCAAGTAGTTCATTGCTGGCAACCGCGTTTCTGGTTTCGCCATCGAGAATATCATCAAGACGTGATTGGGCATTTCTTTCATCCCTTAAGCGAAGAAAAAACTGAAGCGGGTCTGTAATCTGCCAGCGCGCAAATGTATCAACAAAAATTAGTGTTTCGTCTTTGTTGATGATTTGGTTTGCATCTCCATCCCACTCAAGAAACCTTCTGTCGAAGTACTGAACAACCTGAATAAAAGGAATTTTGAAATGGAGTCCCGGCTCAGTAACCGGATCGCCGATGGGTTTACCGAACTGCGTTACAATAGCCTGGTTTCGCTCGTTTACTATAAAAGTAGAGTTAAAACCAATGATTAAGACGAGGATTACACCTACAATGCTTATTATACTTTTCATATCAGTTTCCTCCCCTTGTCTGTTCCAGGTTCAAAAGGGGTAATACATTATTTCCCTTTTCATCTACAATTATCTTGTTACCGAGTTTTGGCATTATAGTCTCCATTGTTTCAAGGTAAATGCGTCTTTTGGTGACCTCAGGAGCCAGTACAAATTCCTCGAAAATGGAGTTGAAACGATTGGCTTCACCCAGGGCATCGTTTACCCTGTTAAAAGCATATCCTTCAGCTACCTGAATCATTTCTCTGGCTTCACCGCGAGCTCTTGGTACAACTCTGTTGTATTCTGATTCTGCACGGTTTATGAGCGTTTCCCTTTCCTGTTGTGCTTGATTTACAGCATTGAAGGCGGGCTTTACTTCATTCGGTGGATTCACATCCTGAAGCACAATCTGATCGATTCGGATACCATTTTCGTATTCATCGCACATAGCTTGCAGTATTTCTTCTGCTCTGGTTGCAATTTCCTGACGCCCTATAGTAAGTACTTCATTAACTGTACGGTCGCCGACAATTTTTCTCACTACAGACTCAGACATTACACGCAGCGTTTCTTCCGCATTGCGCACTCTGAATAAAAAGTTGTATGAATCTTCAATTCTGTACTGTACAACCCATTCAACATCTGCAATATTCAGGTCGCCGGTAAGCATGATGGATTCATCGGTAAAAGGGGTTTTGCTATATGTTGTACGCTGGCCGGCAGTAACCGTTCTGAAACCAAATTCTTGTTTCAGCTGTCGTTGCACCGGTATTTTATTTATTGTTTCAATACCGAAAGGCATAATAAAATTAAGCCCCGGAGGTAATACTCGGTCAAACTTGCCGAGACGCAAAACAACACCCTCTTCTTCGGGCGCTATAGTATGTACAGAAGTAAAAGCTACCAGAAGAACCAGCAGCCCAATTACAATCTTCCACACGTGTTTTTTAAGCATTTGAATCTCTGGAGGGAGATCCGGCATGCCAAAATTTTTATTGGACATAGTTTATTGTTTTTGGTTATGGATAATTAAAAAACTTTTGTTAGTAATTCCGGACCTGATCCTGCCACACATAGAATTGATTTAATCCGAAATAATTAGTACGGATTCTGAAAAATTGGATCAGGTTTTAAACTTTAATCAAAAATCTCCAAATTCATATACTCAAGAAAGTGTACAAAGTTACGTTTTATTGGCATCAAACACGAAAAGAGAATTCGCTTTTTGGGATGTATCAAAAAAATAGCCGGCTAATGTATTGACATAGGCCGGCTATCTTTTAAACCTTATAAAGAATTAGTTAATCAACCCTTGTTCTTGGCAATGCTGGGTGCGGAACCATTGGGAATTCACCGGTTAAGGTTTTAAGGAAAGATACAATCAGATATACCTCGTCATCATTAAACGTTCTACCAAGTTGTGCGCTACCCATAATTGAGACAGCATCTTCGAGTGTTTCGGCAGAACCATCGTGGAAGTATGGGAATGTTTTTTCTACATTTCTCAAAGGAGCTACACGGAATACAAAGCGATCTCCCTCATAACCGGTAACAGCCTCGCGACCAATATCGTCTCCTGCAATATGAGAAAACTCACTGAACATATTACCACCAAGCAGAGGCCCGTGGTGACAGCTTGCACATCCATTTTCCTGGAAAAGCAACATTCCTGCTAATTCATCTTCAGTGAGGATATCATGATTCCCCTCAAGGTAATGGTCAAAACGCGAGCCCGGAGTTACCAGTGTTCTTTGAAAAGCCGCAAGCGCTTTGGCAAGATTATCAAATGTGAAGGGCTCATCATACTCCGGGAAAGCGGCCGCGAAATAGGGTTCATAACCTGTTCTTCTTAACCGCTCCATGGCTTCTTCAGGCGTTAAATCCATTTCAACATGTGCCTGAATGGGACCTTTGGCTTGCTCTTCAAGAGTTGCCGCGCGGCCATCCCAGAATTGAGCCTTTAAAAAAGCAGCATTAAAAACAGTAGGGGAATTTCGCGGGCCAACTCGTGCGCCCTCCCCAATAGCCTGTGCGCGGTGATCAACACCGGCGGCACCAACCACATGGCAGGTGTTACAACTTATTACGCCCGAACGCGACAATTTGGGTTCAAAAAATAATTTATGGCCAAGGTCAATGCGCTCTGGCGTCCGGATGTTGTATTCCGGATCTTCGGCTTCAGCAGGTAGCACCTCAAAAAGTGGGTGTGGGGTTACGGGAGGCCTGGCAATATCTTCTTCATCTTGCTGGCAACTGGTAAACAGGGTAAAACTCAGGAAAACACATCCAAGTACAAGTAAGCTTACCGTTTTAATACGGGAAAAATTAATCAAGGCAGGATACATAGCTCATTTTTTAAGTTAATAGAAACTCATACTATTATAATATATATATGCTTTTAATTAAGCAACTTTTATACACTATTCTTCGATGAAAAAAGCGTTTTTTTTAATACTTGTCTATCAAAAACTGCCCAAATACAATTCCTAAAACTATGGTGATTATTCGTTAACTTTGAGGTCTTTAAATTATTTGGTGAACCTGTTTTGCAGGTTTGATGTTTAGTCTCCTATGAGTGAAGTAAAAAATCCCCCTAAACCTGAAAATAACAATGCTGTTTCGCAAGAGAGGCCCATCGTAATAAAGGGTGCACGGGTTCATAATCTCAAAAATATTGATGTTACCATACCCCGGAATAAACTAACGGTGATTACCGGAGTTTCGGGTTCGGGAAAATCAAGCCTGGCTTTCGATACGCTCTACGCAGAGGGACAAAGGCGCTATGTCGAGAGCCTTTCGAGTTACGCCCGACAATTTCTTGAACGGATGGATAAACCCGATGTCGATTTTATGCAGGGGATTTCGCCGGCTATGGCTATTCAGCAAAAGAATACTACTACAAATCCGCGCTCAACGGTTGGTACCACCACAGAAATTTACGACTACACCAGGCTTCTCTTCGCCAGAATCGGAAAAACAATTTCGCCTGTTTCAGGAAATCAGGTACAGAAGGAAAATCCATATACCGTTATCGATTTTTTGTTCAAAAATCTTAAGGAAAAAGACCGGTTTTATGTTTTGTTTCCCATCCCCGATAGAGAGATGCCCATAGAGGATGAATTGTCGGTACTCAGGGAAAAAGGATTTGCACGGTTGCTTTCGGAAGATGAATCTGTGGTTGACCTGAACCGTGATGAATTTAAGCCGGGCGATATCAAGCCGGGCAAATATTTTGTGCTTGTCGACCGGCTTGCCCTCAAAGATGAACGCGAGACCCGATCCCGGATGGCAGATTCTATTGAAGCGGCATTTCGCGAGGGTCAGGGAATCTGTCTAATAAAATTGAAGAACGGCGAGCTCATGCCTTTTTCAGAGCGTTTTGAGATGGATGGCATAGAATTTACAGAGCCAACTCCGCAGATGTTTTCATTCAATAACCCTTTTGGAGCCTGTAAAAACTGCGAGGGTTTTGGGCGTGTGACCGGCATTGATGAAGACCGTGTCATCCCCGACCCTGATGCCACCATAAGAGACGGTGCCATCGCCCCGTTTAATAGCCCGAAGTTCAGTACGAATCTGAAAAACCTGATTCGCGTAAGCGCCCGGTACGGCATCCCCATAGACGAACCGTACCGAGAATTAAGCAGCGATGTAAAGACCCTGCTATGGAAAGGAAAAGATGAATATCAGGGGATACGGAAGTTTTTTGAGGGGATTCAGCAGGAATTCTACAAGATGCACATGCGCATTTTTTATGCCCGGTATCGGGGATACAGCAGGTGCCCCGAATGTGATGGATACAGGGTAAGAAAAGACGCTCTTTTTGTGAAAATAAACGGATTAAATATAGGCCAGGTTTGTGAAATGACCATCGGCCACGCGAAGCAGTTTTTCGATGATTTGGAACTGACAGAGTATGAAGAAGGGGTAGCGAGTCAGATTCTTTACGAGATAAAAAAACGTTTGAGATATCTTAATGATGTCGGCCTCGACTATCTTACACTCGATCGCCTCACCAACACGCTAAGCGGCGGAGAAGCACAACGAATTAGCCTGGCAAATGCATTGGGGAGCTCACTCATCGGCAGCCTCTATGTACTTGATGAACCTACCATAGGATTACATCCGCGCGATAACGACCGCCTGATAGGCATCCTGAAAAAACTAAGGGATATCGGGAACACTGTCGTCGTTGTGGAGCACGACCCCGAAATGATTCAAGCTGCAGATAATATTATAGATATCGGGCCATTTGCGGGAATCCATGGGGGGGAAGTAAATTACAGCGGCCCGTTCAGTGGGTTGCTCGAATCGCCCACGCTCACCGGAAAATATCTCAGTGGTAAAATGAACATCGATGTCCCGGCAAAAAGACGGAAGGGTTCGGGGAAAAAGCTAAGGCTCAGGGGCGCCTCGGAGCATAATCTAAAAAGTGTGGATTTGGATATTCCCTTGGGCATGCTGGTTTGTGTTACGGGTGTCAGTGGTTCGGGGAAATCGACGTTGGTGCATCATACAATTTATGCCGCTTTGCAAAAAGAACTGGGCACATACTCTAATAAAATCGGCCGCCATAAATCGCTCGATGGCATTGGCTCCATAGACAGAGTTGAAATGGTGGATCAGTCGCCAATTGGGCGTTCATCCCGCTCAAACCCCGCCACATATACGAAATCTTTTGATGGAATCCGGGATTTATTTTCGAAAACGCGTCAGGCGAGGATAATGGGTTATAATGCCGGTGATTTTTCTTTCAACAAACCCGGCGGACGGTGCGAGGCTTGTCAGGGTGAGGGCGTTCAAACCATTGAAATGCAGTTTTTAGCTGATATTGAACTACCATGCGAAGTCTGCAACGGAAAACGCTACAGAAAAGATATTCTGACCATTGAATACCGCGGCAAAAATATTTTCGATGTTCTTGAGATGTCAATTTCTGAAGCGCTGGAGTTTTTTGTGGATGAGCCGAATATAACCAACAAGCTTCAGGTGATGGAGGATGTTGGGCTGGGATACCTGAAACTGGGACAAAGCGGAACCACACTTAGCGGCGGGGAAGCACAGCGCGTAAAACTGGCACGATTCCTCTCATTCAACGAAAGCGGTCACACGCTTTACTTTTTTGATGAGCCTACCACCGGCCTTCATTTCGATGATGTAGCCCGGCTTCTGAAAAGCTTTAACAGGCTCATAGAAAACGGCCACTCTGTAATTCTGATTGAGCACAATCTGGATGTCATAAAGTGCAGTGACTGGGTCGTCGACCTCGGTCCCGAAGGCGGCTATGGTGGCGGAACCATAGTAGCACAAGGCACCCCCGAAGACCTCCTGAAATGCAAAGAAAGCCA
>SLDG01000307.1 GCA_007125355.1 Balneolales bacterium
ATTCTTGGGAATGAGTACCACATTGAAACTGCGTTTAATGCTCAAGAGGGGATAAATATTCTTGCTGAGAAGCCCATCAACCTTATACTTCTTGATATTCAGATGCCCGAATTGTCTGGGTTCGAGTTGCTTGAATCGCTGATGATTGACACTGTGCACCGAAACATTCCTGTGATTATTATCACCGGGAACGCATCTGCTGAGGCCGCCGCAAAAGCAAATGAACTTGGCGCCCGTGATTTTATTGATAAAACTCTGATGGTTACCAATAAAAATGATGTATTAAACAGGGTTAGAGGAAATATTGTAACAAGAGTTGAAGCAAACGATTTAAATGCCGACTTGAAGCTTATAAGCAGAAATATTGCAAGTATTTTTATGTCTGAGAGCATTGCCGGGGATTTTTTCTCAGCTGCAAGAAAGCTTTGCTCGACTTTAATGAATTCCTTCGATATAAACTATATATCACTTTGGGGTATCTTTGGGGAACGGGTAAATTTGGTACTTTCTTTAGGAAGGGAACAACCCGAGAATTTTGGCCCGGATCAATTCAAAAAAGAGAGAGCATACAGAGAAATTTCGGTGACTAAAAAACCCTATCTCACAAATAACGCTGCCTCAGAGAATTCAGGTATTTTTTCTGATTTCTCCATGAAATACGGGTTGTCATCAGAAGTTGGGGTTCCCATTTTTGAGTTAAATGAACATCAGCTGATACAAAATAAAATGAAAATCCCCAATGGAACTCCACTTTTTGGAATATTCATCCTAAAAAGGAACCGAGTATTTACGACTAAGGAATACACAATGATCACACGTTTGTTAATACAGTCGGGAACTATACTTTACAGGTTATACAAAGAGGGATAATTCTATATCAGTCAGGGCAGGGATAGCTTTCCGAACTGAATATCTCTCCTGGATCTTTGCGAATAAAACCCACTTCCTGCCAAAAACTCATTCGTCAGAACTGAAAATATCAGCGTCTCTTTATAATCGGGATCAATTCCTAATTCTTGAATGGAGTTGACGGTCATTCCTGTTTGATTCTTTATATTTTCAATAAGTGTTTCATTATGTACCCCGCCGCCATTCACATAAATAACAGCACCTGGCTCACTGCAAACTTGCTTAACACTTTCAGCAATACTTTTAGCTGTTAACTTATTAAGCGTGGCCATAACAGAATTAAAATCATTTTTCCGTGTATCTGATTTTTCTAAAGACGCGTTTAGATATTCTAAATTAAACAATTCTTGTCCGGTGCTTTTAGGGATACTTCTTGAGAAATAAGGATGAGCCAAGAGTATATTTAAAAGCTGCTCATTAACTTTGCCGCTTCTGGCGTAATCTCCGTTCTCATCAAAATCACCTTTCTTGTGCAATTTGCAATAGGCGTCCATTAATGTGTTACCGGGACCAGTATCAAAAGCAATGCTGGCACCATAAACATACTTTTTTGGCAAATACGTGATGTTTGCAATACCACCTATATTCAGCAAAACACGCGATTCTTCATTATTTTGAAAAAGCAACTCATCAACATAAGGAGCGAGTGGTGCGCCGGTTCCACCTAATGCTATATCTTTTTGCCTGAAATCACTGACTACAGGAAGCCCGGTTATAGTGCTTACTAAATCCCCTTCCCCAATTTGCAAAGAGCCTTTATTACCATTAATGCCATCGAGATGGAACAGTGTTTGCCCATGGCTTCCTACACAGTCTATTTCATATCCTTTACTACGCTCGGCAGCTTTGCAATCATTTATTACATCAGCAAAAAAAACTCCAACTTCCCATTTAAGTGGAATTATTTCAGAAATTTTCGATTCAGGTTTATACGCTATTTCAGCAAGCTTTTTTTTAAGAATCTTAGGGTACGAGTACGTTTTCCCAAAAATGCATCGAAATGTTGTGTTTCGACCACTTCCGTTTAACTCGAACAAAGCGGCATCGACACCATCCATAGAAGTACCTGAAAGGCAACCAAGAATGTACCGGGATTTTTTATTTGCCAGGTTTGCAATGTCTAAAAGTCGTGAAGCCATAAAGCATCAGCATTTTGGGGAATTATTTTATCCTGACAAAATAAAGAGAATGTTTGGATAACCATTGCTTTAGTAAGGGTGATAAATACGCTATCTTTATTTTTTTATTCATACCAAATAAACTTAAATACAATGAACGACGATTCATCACCCGAACAAATATTGGATACCATTAAAAGTGCAACCGGTCTCCAAAACCTGAAATATTCTGCCGACTCGAGCAGTAATACTCTATACATCATTTTTGGTGATGAAAAAACACTGAAATCTGAATCAATAAGCCGGAAAATAGAAGATGCTCTAACAAATTTAGATTCTGAATTTGACGAAATAGTTCTCATCACTTCAAAAAATTAGTCCATAAAAGCACGCAAAATCGCATCTGCCGGGCGCAGCATGTATCCTTAAATCCGGGTTAACAATTTTGTAAATCGCACTGCATTTATTTGACAAAAAAAAGGAGTTTTTCTGTACAACAATTCCTCGATTTGTTCGTATATTTAAACAGATGATTAAGGCGAGGCTTCACTTAATATTATTTGAATTACGGAGCTCGATCTTTTGATTCTAATGCGATATTATCCATCGCAATATTGATACTATTAAGGGCTTGATATAAGCCATATCGAGTGCAATATTTCTTAAAAAATTGGAGAAATCATTATGAAAGCTCAGTATCAATTAAGGAGTAAACGACTTCATGATTTCGATCGTTATCATGATGGATTGATAAATAAAATTCATCATTTCGTCAGATCGATATTTAAGAAGATTCGAAGTAAGAGGTAGTTTCACTCTTCATGGATTGATTAGTTGTTAGTTATGTTTGGGACCCCGGCATTTGATAGATGTCGGGGTTTTTTATTTTAAAACTACAGATAACAATTAATTAACTTTGGATATCTGCATTTATTCATTAAATTAGTTAGCTGAAGTTTATTCACCAACAAACTATTATTTAATTAATTTAGACAATCACCTTTTTTAATTCGAATTGTATTGATATAAATCATTATCAAACAATCAGGTAGATGTCTCAATCATTATTTTACTTACAGATTAAAGCAAATATATATACTTCAGTTTAACAACGTTTTTTTAAGGATTCTAAATCTCATCCCGCTTAAGTTATTTGTAAGCCAATTATTATTAATCTGATTTTTCTTTTTTATGACCCCATTCAATAATCCTGTTTTAGATAATATTATTCAGGAATTACCGAAAATGACCGAGGACTTGAGAGATTACAGAGAAATTATTCTTGCAAACCTCGCAATGCTCGGTGAAACTCCGGCTCCCACTTTTAAAGAGGAACGGCGAGTTAAATTTCTGCTTGACCGTTTTACAGAGCTAGGCCTTAGCAACGCCTCTATGGATGAAGTGGGGAATGGTATCGGTGTTCTTGAAGGAACCGAAGCAAAACGCAATATTTTAATTGTTGCCCATGCTGATACCATTGGTGAACATCATGCAAATCATAACTTTACCATCACACCCGATGAAGTAATAGGGCACGGCGTTGCTGACAATAGTCTCGGTATTGCCGTACTTGCTTCTCTTCCGTACATCATGCAGGAACTCGGCATAAAACTAAAAAGCAACCTTATATTAATGGGTGGTACCCGCAGTTTAGGTCGGGGAAATCTTGAGGGGCTTCGCTTCTTCCTGGCAAACTCTAAATTACCCGTGCATTTTGGTTTATGTATGGAAGGTGTCAAATTAGGACGCTTGAGCCACAGCTCTATCGGGATGCTCAGAGGTGATATCACTTGTTCGATTCCTGAAGAGTACGATTTTTCAAGATTCGGCAGCTCCAGTGCCATTTTAACGTTGAATGAAGTAATCAATAAGATTAACGATATTCGTTTACCCAAAAGGCCAAAGAGCAGTATAGTTATGGGTTCTATTAGTGGCGGCGGCACCTACAATAATATCGCAAAAAAAGCCAAGCTGAAATTTGAAATCCGTTCTGAGTCTGGTGAATTAACCCGTGAAATTGGTAACAGGTTTGAAGAAATTGTCACTGAATCATCTTCCGTACACGGAGATGAGGTTAAACTCGATATTTTTGCTCGACGCGAACCGGGTGGAATACCATTTTCACACCCATACGTTAAATGTGCCCGAACCATTTTAAGTTCGCTCGGAGTTGAACCAAGATTAGCACCTTCAATTTCTGAACTCGCCGCGTTTATAGACTACGAAATACCCGCCCTTACACTTGGCATTACAGCCGGTGACCATTTAAATGAAAATAATGAGCGAATAGAGATTGAACCTATGTATAAGGGTATTGCTCAAATAATAGGAACTATTAAAGCTATAGATGGAGGCTGCTGTGAACAAGATTAGTCATTGGCTAAAACATAATACATTTCATCACTCAGATTTTTGGGACCTTAAAAAGCTTGTTGAATCCAAAGAAGAACAGGGTTTAACCATTTCATTGTGTCTTCCAACACTAAATGAAGAAACAACCATTGGTAAAGAAATTGTACTTTTCAAGTCTGAGCTAATGAACAGGTATCCGTTGCTGGATGAAATAGCCGTTATAGATTCGGGCTCAACCGACAAAACGATCGAGGTTGCTCAGGCATTTGGCGCTGACACCTATCTTGCAGATGACATTTTGCCCGGGCTTGAAAAGAAAAAAGGTAAAGGTGAAAACCTCTGGAAATCAATTTATCAGCTTAAGGGCGATATTATTGTTTTTGTGGATGCCGACATCAAAAATATTCATCCCCGGTTCGCTTATGGCTTAATCGGCCCGCTTATTTACCGTCCTGAAGTTAAATATGTTAAGGGATTTTACGACCGCCCGCTTACACTTTCGAATATTACAAGGCCTTCGGGTGGTGGAAGGGTTACCGAAATATTGGTGCGTCCGCTATTTTCACTTTTCTACCCGGAACTTACAGCAATTATTCAGCCCTTATCCGGCGAATACGCTGTACGGCGAGAAGTTGTTGAAGGTATTTCATTCCCTATCGGATACGGTGTGGAAACATCCCACCTGATAGATATTTACTCTCAACACGGTCTCGAGGCTTTTGCTCAATCTGACCTTGACCAAAGAATCCACGATAACAAATCTACCCGTGATTTAGGAAAAATGTCTTTTGGGATTCTGCAAACTTTCCTTACAAGAAGCAGAGACCTTGGAATATTTTCTGATATTAAGCAATATGAGACTGTTTTCAGACAGTTTCAGGCGACACAGAACGAGTATGAAGCATTGGAGTTTGAGATTTTTGAAGATGAACGGCCTCCGATGAATACCATCCCGGAATACAGAAAAAAATACGGGTTGGACTAAAGCTATTAATCAATAATTTCTTTTATGGATACATATAAATCCAACAGACATGTTCTTGTAGATTTGATTAATGAACTGTCTGACCCTATGGAACTTGCGCATACCGGCGAGCATCCTGTATTGAAAAAACTTTCGGGAATAAAATGCGTTGTTTTTGATTTTTATGGAACAATGTTCATTTCAGGCACAGGCGACACTGTTATTGAAGCGCCAAAGGAGAGCAGAAAAAAAGCGTTCAAAGATGCTTTTAAGGCCGTATTCCCGAACATTACCAAACAACCCGACAGTAATACTGGTGTAGAAGCATATCAGGAAGCTATTCATAACCACAAACAACGCCTTAAAGAATCCGGAATAGATTTTCCTGAAGTAAATATACTTGATGTTTGGAAAGATGTGCTTACTCAGCTTCACAAAAACAACCCAGATATACCTTCGGAGCCAGATAAACAACTTCTCAAAAGATTAACTATCGAATTTGAGATGCGCGATAACCCAACATGGCCCATGCCAGACCTGGGAGCCTGCCTTGAAACATTATATGAGTCAGGTTTTTTACTCGGAATCCTGTCAAATTCTCAGTTTTATACACCATTGATTTACGAAGCGCACCTCGGTACACCACCTGCAAAGGATTGGTTTGATATAAATATTTGCATTTGGTCGTATCAGGAACAGCGTTGTAAACCATCTCTTGCTTTTCATGGCGAATTAAAGCGGGCGCTCGCTCATCATCACAATATTGAGCCTTCGGAGGTCTTGTTTGTGGGTAATGACATGCTTAAAGATATTTATCCGGCTGTTCACCACGGTTTCAAAACCGCTTTGTTTGCCGGTGATGCACGCTCCTTGAAATGGAGAAAAAACGATGATCGCTGCAAAGATATTAACCCGGATCTTGTGGTAACACGGCTCAATCAGCTAACCGAGTGTCTTATTCCACCTTCTGTATCAGAGAATAGCCTGTAAAAGCTGTTGTTGTCTTAGCTGTTCGCGTTCTCTTGCCGCCCTGATTTGGCGCTGTTCGCGTAACCATTGTGTCCACTTTGCACTCTCTCTACGATGTGCATCGTAGGTTCGTGTGAATGTATGAAAACCCTCAGGGGTCGCTACCATAAACATATATGGATGAGACTCCGGCTCAAGAACTGCTAAAATTGAGCTCATAGCCGGGTTTGTAATTGGGCCGGGCGGCAGGCCGAAAATTCTGTAGGTATTATATGGATGATCTGTTCGATAATCTGCAAATGTCAAACGACGCCGCTCGCCTAATGCATAAGTAACGGTAGGGTCTGCCTGTAATCTCCACCGTTGGTTCAGCCTGTTCCAGTAAAGCCCTGCAATTTTGGGTTTTTCAACATCGTGAAGCGCCTCAAGTTCAACAATAGATGCAAAAGTCAAAAGCTCATCTAAAGTTAAGCCTGCTTCTTCTGCCCTATCTTTCAACGGGGTTACAGCTCTGTCGAACTCAACCAACATACGTTCAATAAATTGCTGCGGCGTAATTGTCCAGAACATTTCATATGTATTAGGAATCATTCTGCCAAATAATAAGTGTGGTTCCAGGTCAAGTTCTTCACGAATATACACTTCATGCGTCATTGCCTGCCTGAGGTCTTCGCTGGTAAACCGAAACTGAGTAGGAACGCGGTTAAAAAAACGCTCATAAGTTTGTCCTGCTCTCACAATTATTCTTTTAGGGTCTTGTTCCCCACGTGCAAGTTTTCCGAGAAAGGAATTGTAATCAGCCTCCCCATCCAGCACATAGCGCCCTGACAAAAAGTTGTTTCTGTTCAACACTCGTGCCGCCCAAAAAAACTGATCTCTGTCGAATTCGACCTCGTTTACCTCAAGAAAATCGGCCAGTTCTTCTGCATTCATTGAATGGTAGAGCAATAATTCAACATTTTCAGCTGAAAATGCCTCAGGATTTTTTATTTGGGATGTCCAATCTACATAAACCGCATAAAATGAGGCAACACCAAGCAGAAGTAATAATAAAAAATATCGAAATGTCATTTAGATTGATGAAAGTTGTCCGGATTTACATCCAGAATCCATGAAATTTGGGGTATTCGAATTCAGCGTTTATATCCGAAAATAGATATCGCACAATATAAAACCATAACGCTAATTTTGCGCCTTAATTATTGTTTAATTGTTAGGTTTTGTGATGATGGGTGTAAAATATAGGTCGTACCTACGGCACTTTGAACTTCTCGATAATTTAATCACACACGGGATAAATCCCGGTGCTATAATACTGGCCATGCCTACGGCATTTTTAGAGGCATA
>SLDG01000170.1 GCA_007125355.1 Balneolales bacterium
AACGGGCCTTCGAGATTTGCCCAGGTAATAACTCTGGCTACATTCAGGAATGAAGTGATGAACAAGTTACGGTTAGAGAGATCATTGGACCTTAATACAGTTATATTCGCATTATTACCGGTTACACTTGCATCAACTGTGAATGTTATTTCAACTGATTCACCAGGTAATAATGAACCGGAAGCCGGTGAAATATCGGTAATAAAGAGCTCATCATCAGTTACACCAAGCATCGTTATGCTTCCTGACCATGTTGCTGTTTCCGAAAATCCAATATATGAATTAACCAGCCATACATCCGTGTTACTAACGTCAAATCCATTTTCTAATATAATGGGTTCATTAACAGGTGTGCCTATATCCTCATTATCTCCGTCCAGCCAGCGATAGATAATGGGTGCATATGAATTGTATCCCCCAATTTGCAATACGGGCATACCGGTATCCTGAGAAACAAATATCAATGCTAAATCACTGGCCCAGAAATCAGATCCATTTTCTTCAAGGGTAAAATCCGGAATTACTTCAGCTAACGTACCGCTGTACAGGCCTTCGGCGATTAATATTCCTGTTTCACCTTCAAGCGTTAGTTCGTCGAATTCAATTTTACTGGATATCTCATTATTGTTTCCGCTTGATGATGCATAAGCCGGTTTGATAGTGTTTTTATTGTAGTAACTAACAATATTTTGTTCGGCTTTGTTAAGTTCACTGTTGTTTCCATTTCTGACTTTTTTTATTGCATTCCTTGCCATAGAACTATTCAACTTATCAGACTTACTATATCCATGAAATTGTGAAATCAAGGGCGAAGTGGCTGCAGTCATCAAAGAAGTTTCCTGGTAATGGAAAGGGAAAGAAAAAAACAATGTACCTTCACCTGTATTTTCAATTTCGGTTGTCTGGGTTGCTATCTCACCGAAATTTAACTCATACACAAACTCGAAATCAGATAGCAGTATCCCGGGTGACCCGTCTGTGGTGAAACTAACTATGTTTGAAATCTCTGACTCATTCCCAAAAGCGTCTGTTGTTTTTATGGCAACGTAATAGGTCGTTTGTGGAGTTAATCCATCAATTTTTATGGTCTGAGTCATGCCTGAAAACAAGGGGCTTGTTAATTCATTTACCTTAAGAGCATCATAAAAATTATCATCAGTAATTAGCTGCTCAGAAAGCCTGATGTCATATCGATATGGCTTATCGAATACTCCACCAACATCCGGCACTGTTAGCTGAAGCCAAACATGGTCTTCTGCAATATGACCAACTGTTTCGAGATCAGTTATTGTCGTAGGTGGAGTTCCCGGATCACTCATTATTAAGGCTTTAACAGCGTTTATTCTGCCACCTAACAAACCTACATAGTCCGGATTTTGATCGTTTATATTATCGACGCCGGCTATTAGACGAGCCTTTACCTCATCATTAGTAAGGCCGGGCATATAAGATGCTATAAGAGCAGCTACGCCTGCAACATGAGGAGCTGCCATAGATGTACCCCAGGAATAGTTGTACTGATTATCGGGAACGGTGCTTGCAATTTGCGAACCGGGGGCTGAAAGACTAACCCAATCCCCATAATTCGAAAAACTGCTTCTTTCATCATTTCTGTCCGTTGAACCAACAGTTATTACACGAGGCACAGCATTAGATGGGCGGGGTTGTACATCAGTATTACCATTGGCTGCTGCAAATATGACCACTCCACCCTGAATAGGCCCAACCGGATTTCCATCGGCATCATAGCCGGCTGTGTCTATGAAATAGTTTATTGCATCTATTAACAACTCAGATGCCTCACCACCACTCCAACTATTATTGGATATTACAGCACCGTTATCAGAACCATAAACGAAAGCCTCCGGAAAGTTTCCATCCCAAAAGCCATTATCTGGATTTGAGACATTTGCCGTCATAATGCTAACACCCGGTACTTCACCAAAACCACCTGCTACACCGGCGACCCCTATTTCATTGTTAGTCGAGGCAGCTATAGTACCCGATACGTGCGTACCGTGGGAGCCTGAATCTTGCACATCACCTGTGTTTGTAGAGAAATTCCAGCCATGAACATCACCGTCATAACCGTTTTCAGGCCCAGGGTTCGGATTAACCCATAAGTTAGAAACGAGGTCAGAATGATTTAGATCTATACCCGTATCAATTACTTTTACAATTACATCTGAGCTGCCCGTAGTAATATCCCATGCGGGAAATATATTAATATCTGCACCTGGCGTTCCATTTTGCTGCCCTGTATTATCTAAGGCCCACTGCAAATGTAAGAGGGGATCATTTGAACCTTGTGACGATGTAGTGCTCATGTCTAAGGGCGTCATAGTAACATCCGGCATTTGAACCATATATTTGCGTTCTGCTACTTCAATTTGTGGATTACTCTTAAACAACTCAGCAAACTCAGCTTCATTTATATCTGATGTATATCTTATTTCAAACCATCTGTTTAAACCATATTCAGCATGACGTTCCGCAAACCTTGGATCCGTTCTGATGGCTTGCCGCATTTCTATTACACCATACGTTTTATGAATTTCATCAAGGCTTTGTATACCTGTAAGTATTAGCTCGCCGGACTTTTGAATTGTAAGTTCATCCATTGCCGATTCGCTGATCTTTACGTTAATTACGTTTTCATGCCAGCGAACTTCTTCCTGTGCTATTGCTATGTTCACAAGAATACCTGAGAATAAAAGTGCAAAAATTGCACAAACTAAATTATACCTGTTCGTTTTCATAATTCTACCATTTTGATGGATGTTAGTCAGTATGTCTGGGATACTGAATTTCTATCATTAATGTAGGCAGGTAGGTGTATTGTGCGAATCGCCCGTAAGGGTGATTTTTTGATGAAGGGCTTATAAGCCACATTTTACGCTGGTATGCAGCCACATGTTTTTTCCCGGCTCTAAATTATGGGCATGCCTTCGGTATTTTGGTTAGATCTGTGATGTGGTGCTGCACCTACGGCGCAGGTGATGGTTTGGTTCTCGCTCGTTACAAAGGTGATGCTCCTGATGAAGCAAGGCTATTTTGTTGATTTTTACTCTGAATCTTACATCAGAAATGGTTTACTACTTTTCTTTTTGGGTATGTCTCACCGAATAAACAGGTAAACAGATAAACAGATAAACAGATAAACAGATAAACAAAGCTACCGCCCCTATAGAAAAACCTACTACTGAAATTTTTTCAGGAAATTTAAAAAGCGTAATACGTAAAATTCCCTTTCAAATGCTGCATGAAATCTGAACTTTGGTGCCATAACCCTGTGAACTTTCAACATTAATATCTCCCCCCACAGACTCCATCCTGCTTTTCATACTTTTTAATCCATTACGTTTTTTCGATTTTACCTGTTCAGGATCAAAACCGGCTCCGTTATCTTCAATGCTAATGGAAAGTTTACTTTCATTCATATCACCCTGCTTGTAGTGCAAATTTAATCTCAAAATAGAACAGGATGCATGTTTTACAGCATTATTTACTGCTTCCTTCACCACATTTATGAGGTGATGCCGCTTGTCTGCCGGAACACTTAATTCCGGGAAATTCTCATCTGCTTTAATCCTGCATGAAATCTGAGCACGCTGACAGAAGGTTTCTGTGTATTGAATGATAAAGCCAACGAGGTTTTCAAGAGTGTCGTTTTCAGGATTAAGCGCCCACACAATCTGGCTTACATTTTGTATCACTCCTTCTGTTTCTTTAGATATTTCCTCAAGCGTTTTTTCGAGCACCTCCCCTTTTTTCTTCCTCTTTCGGCTCCGGCTCATTAACTGGATTTGTGTTAAACGTGAACCCAAATTGTCATGCATATCCCTGGAAATACGCATGCGCTCATTATCAACGGCCATTTTGTACTCCATTTCGCGGAGTTTGGCTTTGTATTTTCGGTTTGATACCAGCCATACTACGCCGCCTACTACAGATATAAGCATAAAAAACATGAGTAAGCGAAACGTGAATGTCATCCAAAACGGGGGGATGACATCAATAAAAAGCACTCCGGGCTCTGTTGCCCAAATACCATCGTTATTGCTACCAAGGATTTCCAGTTTATATGAACCGGGGTCGAGATTTGTTAGAGTTATTTCACGGCTATGACCAATTTCCACCCAATCATCAATGAATGGCGGCACTCTGTATTTATGCCTGTTTTTTTGAGGTGCTGAATATTCAAGGGATGCAAACTCAACTCCAATAATATTCTTGTTCCACGGTACTTGCATAGAAACAGGCTCGTTTGCCCCGTGGGTAAACCACTCGGTACTAAAGGGCAAAACCGGTTCATTCATCACTTTTATGTTAGTAATGCCGATTGCGGGTGCGTGTGTGTTTGGATTAATTGCATCCGGGAAGAAGGAATTACATCCATTATAATCACAAATAAGAAGAGACCCGTCGGCCCGGCTTAAACGTTGGTTCCGGCTGTAATAAGTGTATGTACCCTGCACACCATCAGTTACAGAATAGCGATTATATGCAAACGTTGTAACATCAAAATAAAACAAGCCCCTTTCAGAAGTCAGCCACAACCCTGCCTCACCATCACTATGGATACTGTTTATCTGCATGGCATTAAAATCAGACACATCGTGCATTCTCTGAATGGTGTTATCCCATAAATCAATACGATTAAGCCCACCAAGATTTGTACCGACCCAAACATATCTTTCGTGGTTTACAGGATCTTCCGAAACTGAAGTTACATTATTTATCCCAATGGTTGAACGGTCAGCCGGGTTGTGTGTAAATGATAGGGTTTCACCTGTTTCAGGGTGGTAGGCAAACAAGCCAAAGTCAATCGTTGCAAACCAATAAAATCCCGCAGCTTTTTCCATTTTATTGATAATCATTCCCGTACCTGAACCCTGAAAATCCGGGAATAAAACCGGATTATCTATCAAAGACACTTCATCTTTATGTGCATGTATATTTACAACTCCTCTGCTTGTAGAAATGGCTGCTGTTTCATCATCCAATACAATGAAATCAAAGGCTTCGGGTGTTCGGGGATCATTGGGTTCCAGTAAAAACGGAAAGAAATCAAGTTCATCTGTGTCGCGAATATACCGGAACAGCCCGCGACGGCGGGTTAAAAACCATGATATATTTTCACTGCTTTCCTTGATGGATACTATGGCCCAGTCTGACCCAGTCTGATATTCAAAGCTGTGCTTTTCAAGTGCCTCAATTAAAGGAGAATGAGCGATATCGCTGAACGATTCCTGATTATATCCAAACCGCATTGTTTTGGTATCAAACAGATACAAACCATAACCATATAAGTTAAGTCCGCCTGTTCCAATCCATAGTACATGAGAGGTATCTACAAATAACGTAAGTGCACCCTGTATCCTGAAATAAGAGAACACCTCACCGGTTTTGTCATCATATCTTCGTATGGTGTAACCGTGTATAAACCAGGTATTGTAATCCGAATCGGTAATGATATGATATATCTTTCCACCGCCCATATTTTGAGAGGATATAAGCTGTCCTTCTTTACTTATAATGGATAAAGTGGTATGTTCAACTATCAAAAAATGCCCCTCCCGTGTTAGGGTTATGTGGTTTGTTGCATATATGGAGAGGTGCCGGTTTATTTTTTCAAGAGATGTTATGTGGCCACTTTCTATATCAAACTGAAAGACTCCTCTCCTGAAACTGGTAAAGTAGATGGTTTGCTCGTCTTTGTTATGAGAATAGCTGGTTATGTATCCAAGGTTTAATTCTGTCTCGATAAACTGTATTTCGGTTTTATCTGGATTCAGATAATACAAACCATTCCAGGTAGCAATCCACCAGCCTGATTCACTCGTCCCAAACACGTCATAAATATCACGACGCGTAAGTATTGGTTCAAACCCAGTTTCATAGATTCTTACAAAAAAGTCGTTGTGACGATTATAGGCATGCAGTAAACCATCTCTTGTCATCACCCATATTTCACCATCATCATCGGTCATTACCCGTTCTATAAAGTTGGATGACAGGCTGTTTGGGTTATCTGCTTGCTCATAATAATTTCGGAATGATACTCCGTTATACCGGGCCAGGCCGGTGCGGGTGGCTATCCACATAAACCCTTCAAAATCCTGAACAATACTAATGGTTTGATTACTCGGCAACCCGTCTTCTGTGGTAATTCTCTTTAAGGTTTGATCCGGAGTTGAAATTTGTTTCCTTATAATAGGATCACTCGATTGCAACATCATAAATCCCAATAAAACTAAAAGGAAACTAATCATTGATAATACCTTCCAGCTTGAATGCCAGATTATAGTACGGCCATCCACGTTCAGAAAATGGAAGCCAATTTCCGGCATGTTGCAGCATTCGCATTTCAGGATCAATAAAATGGGCACTATACGACCTGGCCCCGCTAAACCGCCAATACCAGCTGTATTCAATGTATCTTGTATCGAAATACAAGCATAGCCAATATATACCCGGTTTAAGAATCAGGGGTTCATCAAGAAGTTGCGTTAAGTAAATTTCGACTATTGCCTCGCCTGATTCAATGGTTTCCGTTAAATGTAACATTTCATTATCAGTAGATATATCTATGGCAAAAATGTATCGACCCGGAACTTCGAGCGGATGCCCGAGCGGCTTACCATCATTATCACGGAAAATTCTGATACTGACCTTAGTAGCTAATTCCCGCATGGAAATAACGCTGTTTGTTTGGCCAAAAGCCGTAATTTTATCTATCTGTGCAGTTTTTTCCAACACAAAGTTATCAGCCAGAAAACTGGCGGTACTGTCCTTTCTGTTAAAAAAAGAGTAAAAAGAGGAAAACCTTGGTGTGTCAACCGGCTGATCCCATATAACCTCCATCAGGCTAACCTCAACAGGATCTCGTTCCTGGGCTTTACTAGTCGTTATAAGCCCAAATAATGATATAATAATAAGGCTACTTATAACCCTAAGCGATTTACACATACTTTTTTACCCAAGTTGCAAGTTACAGCAATTTACTTAATATGTGTAAAATTTGGATAATTCCCAATTAACAATTGAACGCAGATACTGCTGATCAAACAGATTTTCGCTGATTATAAGGGTGGTACAAAAATTCAGAATGCCAGAATTCAAAATGCAGAATTATTACGGGATAGTAAATCTATTATTTACTCATGCTATCATATTCTATATTGAAACTTTTTCAGTTTAGTTTCTAATACAATTCTGAGCGCACTCCGATTAATCAATTTACCCATTAATCAGCAACAAAAGCAAAATCATACCATCACAAAAACAATAACTTATCTTAGTGCAACTTTGTGTCATGGTGCCTTTGTGCTTTATTTTAGGCTTTTCGGAGCGGACTCAATTCTGCATTCTGAATTCCTTAATTCTTCATTCACTTAACCAACGTCATTTTCTTAGACTCCGCAAAGCTGCCTGCTGTAAGGCGATATATGTACACACCGCTTGCAAGCCCTGATGCATCGAAGCTTATACTGTGCGTTCCTGCATTTTGATGACCGTTTACGACAGTTGCTACACGTTGGCCCATCACGTTAAACACTTCAAGCCGCACCTCTGCTGCTTCAGGCAGTATGTACTGTATCTGAGTAGCCGGGTTAAATGGGTTCGGATAATTCTGAGACAGCTT
>SLDG01000250.1 GCA_007125355.1 Balneolales bacterium
AGGCTCTGAAGTGTTGATTGAACGATCCATTAGATATTCAAAGCCACCAAACCAGCCATTTCAGGCCTTGATCCCCACTGTAGAGACGCAAGATTTTGCGTCTCTACTAAGGCAAAAAATGGCTGAATACATAATTATATGATATTAAAATCCTTATTCTACTGCTGATGACATTGATGCATTCGCGACTGTCTTATCCATCAAATGTACTCAAGCGTAAGCTCGGGTATTAGAGCCTGACCATTACTCTTAAAGTCTAATAACTACAACCCCGGATCGAGATAATCCGTAATTCGCGAGCCGGATTGAGGTACCTCCGAATCAGAATCTTCATAAACATGTTTTTCTTTGGATGCGTAATACGGCTCGACCCATTCCACTAAATCCAGCATTTTATTTTCTTCGAAATCCTTCGCCTGAAATGTAGCGCCGGTATCTGAAGATGCGATATTAACAGACAAGCTCTTGAGTGAAAGCCTTCGCTGAAACCAATTATCCCACGCACTGACAGCCTGAATTCTGTAACGCTTTACAATAGCCGTTGTCTTTGCGAGATTTCTATATCTGATTATCATAGAATCATCATTCACCCCAACAGCGGCTACTTTGAATCTCAAATAGCCAAGCAGAACTCCTGCAGGAACAAGCAGTAAAATGTAGTGACTGAAATCCGTGAAAGCATACAAGAGTGCACCCACCAGGAAAACCGGAATCAAAGCACGAATGATATAGCGACGCAATGCGCGTTTGGGCGGACGCAACTTTTCAGCTTTTTGGTCATATTCAGGAACCATCACCCTGATGAAATCCCACACATGCTTCTTGTTAATAAGCGGAAAAAGTGTGGCCGATTTCCCACTTTCCTCACCGTATCCTGCGCTATCAACATACACCGTACAAAAACCAAAAGGTTGTCTTAAAATACCCTCCTGAATCCTCACAGCCTGAATTCTGCTGTAGGGGATACTGATCTGCTTCTTTTCAAATAATCCCCTTGAAATAAGAATTTCTTTGCGCTTTTTGAAAACCGCAAAGTTTGCATAAGCTAACACAGTTCCCACAATCGATAAAACCCATGCAAATAAAATCAATCCGATTACCACAGCAATTATGAACGAAAGCTCTGTTTGAAACAGGCTTTCTGCATAATCTACCACGGCATCATCTTCAACCACAAATTGCATTTGAGATGCAATTGTACCAACGATCGACAATGCGATACCAAAACTGCCGGAAGTGGTGCCTGCAATAAATAAATTTTTCCAGCTTAGAGCGAAATTGGCAGGTGCTTCTTCGGTCTTGGTTTCCTCTTCAATTACAGCGTCTTCATCTTTACTGAGTTTCTCCTTTATCCACTCGGCTTCAGTTCTTGTAAGCGCGCTGATTGTCGTACCCGGTGTATTGCCACCCGCGGTCTGTACATTCAGGCTAACTAACCCAAACATTCGCTGAATAACTCCTGAACTAATGTTAATAACCTGAATACGGTGTTTGGGGATATAGCTGCGTTTTCTAACAATTACGCCCTGTTCGACCTTAATTTCATCGTCTTCTACCTTGTAAACAAACCGAAACCACTGGATTACGCTAAATACAAGCAGAATGGTTAAAAATCCCGTTATATAAACCGGATTGGTGAAGAAATTGCCCTCATTACTTCCCCCTAAAAAATACACGATTATTATGGGGATGAGTAATTCCCTAAGTGATTTCAGCACATTGGTAATGGCTGCGACGGGATGTTGGCGTTTGAAATCAGACATCCTGATCGGCAGCTCTTGCAAGGTTCGAAATTCGGTTTCTTACTTCATCAGCAACTTCATCATTCAGCGCTGGGATTTCATGCACTGTAGCGGCGGTAGTTATGGTAACCGTAGAAAGATTAAATGAGCGTAAAATCGGCCCTTGACGCGTGTCAACATGCTGAATTCTGTTAACTGGGATGAGTGTTCGGGTAATGATAAAAATGCCGCGTTTCAGGTAAATTTCATGCTCATCAATTTGGTAACGCCAACGCTTCCAGCGAATTAACGGGATAACACTTGCCTGTAGAATCGTGTATGTAATGACCAATATTGTAAGTGCAATAATCCCCCAGCGAGGCAAAGCACCCGTTAGGGCAATAAAGCCATAAACAACGGGAAAAATCCACCAAAACAGAGAGGAAAGCCCTCCGGAAATTCGCCATGCCGGCACTGCATTTCTGTCAATTTGTTGGCTTGGGTCAGGTCGCATACACGTAATTTTCTATGGGATTAAATCAGAAGTCAGAAAATACGGTATGATTAAACAAAAACATAGTTTTAAGATGGGGTGGGAAGAAGCCGGAAGCTGAAAGTTAAAAGCTCAAAGCAGGAAGGTAGGAAATAAGACCAATTCCCTTTGAGCTTTCAGCTTATTCCTTTCAGCTTTTCAAAATTATTACAAGGAATTTGAGAAATAATACTAAACAGCCTTAGAAACATTATCCCGAAGCATTTTTTCCTGATATTCGGTTGCGAGTTGGCTGTATATGATTTTATCACAGTAGCTGTCGTTTTTGATTACGTGGTTACGAAGACATCCTTCTTTTATGAAGCCTGTTTTCTCAAGTACATGTATCCACGAAGTGTTGAAATCAAAAGACACGGAGCTGACTTTATTCATTTCCAATTCGTTAAAGCAGTAATCTAACGCCATGTGTACTGCGGCGCTGCCATATCCTTTGTTTCGGTATGGTTTTTCGCCAATTACACTTTCAAGCAGACACTTTTTGTTGATTTTATCAATGCCTGAAATATTGATTACGCCAATAAGTTCACCGGTTAAATCATCGGTGATTTCAAAAATCTGAACGCTCTCATTAGCCTTTGTATTCATAGATTTCATTCTCTGTACAAAAGACTCAAAGGGTTCAATGTGGTGCGGGTAGTCTGAATCGTAATAAGCCAATTCTTTATCATTATTCCATCGATAGTGAGTTTCGATGTTATTCCAATTGAGAGGCTTCAGATTTACCATGATAGATTAATTATGTTTGGATTTTTGTTTAACCTCGGGAGTAAATTACAAAATCATTAAAATATGAACCACTAAAATTTCGATAAAAAAGCGCTTTTTTGAGATGAATGGGGTGGAACTGTGAAATCCTGTTGTATAAATGGCTAGTCATCCTGCTGCGCCCAGCATTTATCGGGGAGCAGCCGAACCACATGCTGACTAAGGTAAAAGCTAGTGATTTGTCAAGGTTGTGCTGTCTAAAAAGACCTGTCAGGTTTTTGCGAAAAGGTAATTATTTACAATAATATGACCCTTAAAACCTGAAAGGTCTGTGGCATATTAAACCTGACTTGACTTTAGTTTTACCCGGCGTCACTTAGTCTACGCTACCCGATAATCGGGACACGGCAGTACAGGCTCTGAAGTGTTGTTTGAATAACCCGTGAACTAAATCAAAGCTTCAATGTTATCCCGAACAAAGCCTTAAACAAAAATATGGGTCGTACCTGCAGCACTTCAGTCCCTATTGGGTAACCTGTCTGCATCGGGATGAATCCCGACGCTAAAATATAGACCATGCCTTCGGCATTTTTTAAAGACGCGAGCTGAAATGTGATGACAATTAAGTGACGTAAAGGTTGTTACAAGTCGTGGCTCCGCTACAAACAAATAAACAAATAAACGAATACACAAATAAACGAATAAACACACATTCCTTCGCTACAAACAATATTACTCAGTATCCCAAAAAATCTCCTCAATCCACCCTCAATTTCCTGCATTTTTTATTTTCCTTTTATCTATTAAAATCACATATTTGTAGTAGATGGATAAACTTTCTCAGAAATACATTACATATCTGAAAATTGAACGAAATGCTTCGAAACATACGATTGAATCGTATGATAACGATCTGAGCGCATTTCGAGATTTTTTAACGCGGACGCAGCCCGACGCCATCTCAAATCCATCTAAAGTTACCCGGTTCAGCATAAGAGCATGGATGGGAGAGCTTTCAGAAAACGGAATGACAAAATCATCTATAGCAAGAAAATTATCTGCATTGCGATCGTTTTATAAATATTGCTGCCGAAGGGGTTATTTGGATGAAAATCCTGCTGCTCTTGTGGCTACGCCCAAAAAAGAAAAACGGTTGCCACATGCAATGCAATCTCCGGTGGTAGAATCTATGTTCGAAGCTATGGCATCTGAAACCGTCACTGAAAAAAGAAATGTGGCCATTGTAGAAATGCTCTATGCTACAGGAATGAGGCTTTCTGAATTGACGCAGCTTAATATCAGCAATGTCGATTTTTCAGCGCAGAGAATCAGAGTGATGGGGAAAGGAGCCAAGGAACGTATTATTCCCGTTGGCAGTAAAGCATTATCAGCCTTGAAAACCTGGCTGGAAGTGCGTCCTGAACTATTACCTGCGAAACCATTACCAGAGGATTCTGGTGCTTTATTTCTATCTAATTCAGGCCGAAGGATTTATCCGGTCGCAGTTCAACGGATAGTAAAGCAAGCCATACAAATGGTGAGTGAATCCTCTAAAACAAATCCCCACATTTTACGTCATAGTTTTGCGACACATTTATTAAACAACGGCGCTGATATAAGAATCATTAAAGAATTAATGGGTCACTCAGCGCTTACATCTACACAGGTTTATACATCCACAAGCGTTGAACGCTTAAAAGACATCTATAAAAACTCGCATCCGCGAGGTAAAACGTAAACTCTAAGAATAAAGAGGTAAACATGAATACCACATTCACTGCAAGACATTTTGAAGCCAGCAAAAGGTTGCACGACCATTCCACTGAAGCTGTGAAAAAGCTTACCAAGTTTTATGATGGTATCCTTGACTGTGATATTATTTTGCAGCCAACAAAAGACCACGATGAACCGCAATCAGCTGAATTGACGGTAAAAGTGGCAAAAGATTTGTTGCAAGCGACAGAAAAAGCGCCCACTTACGAGCAGGCGCTGAATAAAGCTATAGATAACATGACAAGACAATTAAAACGTTATAAAAACAAACGTTTCGCTAAATAATTAAACTTTTGAACCAATGCCATTCGACGCGCATACACCGGTAAGAAAAAAAGAAAAAATAACAGTACAGTATTTAATAGACCATTTGCAGGATAGCATAAAGTTAGAGGTTACTGTCTGTGCCGGTGGCAGCGCGTGTTTTAAGAGGGATATAACCGAGGCGGACCTGCACCGCCCCGGCCTCGCTTTAACAGGATATACCGATTTATTTACATGGCAGCGACTGCAAATTCTCGGTAATTCAGAGTGCCAATATCTGTCAAGTTTATCATCAGAAGACCAAAAAACGGCATTTAAAAGACTTACAACTTTCGAAATCCCTGCCATTTTTTTGACACACGGAAATGATTTGCATAATGAGCTGCTGAAAATTGCTGAGCAAGCAAATATCCCGGTTATCAGCACGCCGGTTGAAACCATAAAATTTATGTATTTGGTAAGGGATTTTCTCGAAGACCAATTTGCTTTGCAAACCATTGTACATGGTGCCATGGTTGACGTGTATGGGATTGGATTATTGATTGCAGGTAAAGCCGGCATTGGGAAAAGTGAAATTGCACTTGACCTTGTTGAAAGGGGACACCGCCTTGTTGCCGATGATGTCATCACACTCACAAAAAAAAGTAATGTACTGATGGCGGCAGCAACAGAAATGAACCGCCACTTTATGGAAGTCCGCGGCCTCGGTATCATTGATATTATGAGCATGTTTGGGATACGCGCGATTCGGTACCAAAAAAGGCTCGAAGTTTTGGTTGATTTGTTTTTATGGGATGAACACACCGAAGTTGACCGTACCGGTTTGGAAAAATTAACCACCGGCATTATGGATGTTCAAATTCCGACGGTTAAATTGCCCATTACGCCTGGTAAAAACATCACTGTAATTGCTGAGGTCATAGCCATGAACCATTTGCTAAACCATTACGGCTACGATTCTGCCAAAGCCTTTCAGGAAAGGCTAAAAACGCGCATCGCGCAAAAATCCAGAAAAGGAGATACATCCCCGCGCCGGATTATTGATTATTTCGAAGGCGATTTTGAATAATCGGGGTTTTTTTGCGCATTTATCAAAATTGGCTCTGGTAATTGTCCTGATATAAAATTTTTCGTGCCGCATGTATGGACGTAATGGACGAAATATTTTACATCCATACGAATGCGCACCTTAAACATTATAGTGGCCTACGTTTCATTTCAATATCAACATTCTTTGGTTTATTTTAATCCGAATTACAGGCCATTTCTGCCTGGAACATTTTAAATTTTGAAACTACGCTACATGTCAACACCGAAAGTATTTTTAATTGACGGCCACGCGCTGGCTTACAGGTCATATTTTGCATTTATAAATGCGAATCTGCGCAATGCAGAGGGCATTCCCACCGGGGCGTTGATGGGATTCGCAAATACATTTGTGAAACTGCTTGAAACTGAATCCCCAACACACATGGCTGTTGCCTGGGACACGCACGCGCCGACGTTCCGACACGAAATGGATGAAAACTATAAAGCAAACCGCCCGCCTCAACCCGACGATTTACAGGTAACCATCCCCCTGATGAAAGAAATGGTCGAAAAATTTGGGGTTACTAATCTCGAAAAAGACGGTTACGAAGCTGATGATATCATAGGAACATTGGCAACAAAAGCGGGCCTGGATGGTGCAAATGTATTTATGGTTACGCCTGACAAGGATTTTATGCAGTTGGTAACCGAGCGGGTAAAAATGTTCAAGCCTTCAAATAACGGTGAAGGATTTAATGTGATAGACATCAGCGGAGTGGAAGATTATTTTGGTGTTCCTCCGGAAAAAGTGATTGATGTGTTGGCAATTATCGGAGATAATTCTGATAACATCCCCGGCGTGCCTGGTATCGGGAAAAAAGGTGCGCCGAAAATTATACAGGATTATGGCAGTCTTGAAGCGGCAATTGAAGCCGCGCCAAAAATGAAAGCTAAACGGGCAAGAGAAGGGCTTACGAACCACGCTGATCAGGCAAGGCTATCAAAAGAAATGATTATCATTAACACCAACGTGCCTGATACCATAAGCTGGAATGAGCTTAAATGGGATGGCCCGGATACTGATGCAATAGTTGAATTTTTCCAAAGGATGGAGTTCCGGACTCTTACAAAAAAGTTCTCCGGTAATGAATCTGAAATCGCCAAAAAACCAAAGAGCGAAACCCCAAAAAAAGCTAATAAAAACAACCATTCGGCACAGGGCGATTTATTTGGAATGGGGCATGCAGCTGCGACGCCTGAAGTTTCCTCGAAAAGTTATGATCCGGCTTCGGTGAGGTACTCACTCGTAAAGACAAAATCAGAACTTGAGTCTTTGGTGGATGAGTTAAAAAAAGCAAAAGTCTTATGTTTTGATACTGAAACCACAGGAAAAGATCCGCTTACAGCCGAACTTGTGGGAATAGCTCTTGCCAATAAAGCCGGTGAGGCGTGGTATATTTCCGTTGACCCATTTAAAGATAATGGCATTTCGCCGACTGATGTAAGCGAAATTCTAAACCCTGTTTTTGATTCCAATTCACTGAAAGTCGCCCACAATTATAAGTATGATTACATCATTCTGAAAAAAGCCGGATTTGCCATAAGCGGACCCATTTTCGATACGATGATTGCTGCTTATTTGATAGATTCAAATCAAAAATTAGGGATGGATGAACTCAGCCGTCGGTACCTGAATTACGAGCCAATCTCTATTTCTACACTTATTGGTTCGGGGAAAAAGCAAAAGTCGATGAGAGAAATTCCGGTGGAAGAGGTTTCTCCTTATGCCTGTGAAGACGCAGATATAACGTTTAGATTATATGAAATTCTGAAAGATAAAATCGAGAAGGATGAGCTAAAGGATGTGGCGTATAATCTCGATTTTCCGCTTGTTCCTGTACTCGCGCGCGTGGAGATGAACGGGATTTCTCTTGACCTGAAAATGCTAAAGGAATTTTCCGGTGAATTAAATAACGATTTGTTGAAACTTCAGGCTGAAATTCATGAGGATGCAGGCGAGGAGTTCAACATTAACAGTCCGGCTCAATTAAGCACCATTTTATTCGAAAAAATGAAGCTGCCTGCCGGTAAAAAGACGAAAAGCGGGAATTACTCAACCAATGAGCAAGTGCTGAGCGATTTGGCAGTGACTTATGAATTTCCTGCTAAAATTTTGGATTATCGCTCGCTTGCAAAGCTTAAATCTACTTATGTGGATGCATTACCCAAGTTAGTGTATGAAGAAACCGGACGAGTACACACGAATTTCAACCAACAGGTTGCTGCAACGGGGAGGTTGTCTTCCTCAAATCCTAATCTTCAAAATATTCCGGTTCGAACAGAACGCGGACGCGAAATAAGAAAGGCGTTTATAGCATCTGAGGGCCATGTGTTACTGGCGGCAGATTATTCCCAAATCGAGCTGCGGGTTATTGCATCAATTTCAGGAGATGAAGCCATGACACAAGCTTTCAAGAACAATGAAGATATCCACGCCCGTACTGCTATGGAAATATTTGGTTTGAGTGATTTTAGTGAAGTTGATCGTGAGATGCGTCGCAAAGCAAAGGAAGTGAATTTTGGCATACCATACGGAGTAAGTGCATTCGGGCTTGCGCAGCGATTGGGGATTTCAAGAACTGAAGCCAAAACTATTATTGATGCTTACTTCGAGCGGTTCCCGAAAATTCAATCTTACATAAACGAAACCATCGAATTTGCCCGCGAGCACGGGTTTGTGAAAACACTCACCGGCCGACGCCGGTACATCCCCGAGATTCGGGCGGCAAATCCAAGTTTAAGGGGATTCGCGGAGCGCACAGCCATAAATATGCCGATTCAAGGTACAGCTGCCGACTTGATTAAAATCGCGATGATTAAACTCGACAGTATTTTAAGCGAGCAAAAACTAAAAACAAAAATGCTGCTACAAGTACATGATGAACTGTTATTCGAAGTCCCTGAAGACGAACTCGCGGATGTCAAACCGCTTGTAATTAATGAAATGGAACAGGCAATGAAGCTTGATGTTTCTGTTAAAGTGGAAGCGGGGATTGGTAGTAACTGGCTTGAAGCGCATTAACCAGAACTAGTGATTTGTCAAGGGTGTGTTGTCTAAAAAGACCTGTCTGGTTTTTACGCTTAGGTAGTCATTTAGAATAATATGATCTTTAAAACCTGACAGGTCTGCGCCATATTAGACTTGACTTGACATTAGCCAGGATTATTCACCAAAGCCTGCCCTGACCATTCTGGGCAACGCATAGTCAGTGTGCTGATTTATTATATACGAGATTTCCAAAGATCAGGATTTCTACTTTGTAGTTGAATAGCAATAATGCTGAGTACATTTGGTTTGTCTACGTAAAAAATAGAATAAGGAAAGCGTGAGACCAACGCTCTACGAATCTTATCTTTGTAAACTATTTGAAATTGCAAAGGGTTTCGTTGTATCTCTGTTATCTTTGCATCAACACTACGAGCGAATTCTTTTCCCAATCCCTGATATTGCTCTTCGTACCACCAATAAGACCTGTCAAAATCTCGTTGAGCCTGGGGAGTGATGATGAATGGTTTGCCCACAAAGACTTATAAATAGTTTTTTCTGAATTTATCCCAGGATTCTCCCTTTTCAATATCTTCATCAAGTGTTTTGAGCCGTTCATCCAAAATAGTTTTATGGTGTTCGGGTAGCGGAACATCCTCTGGCTCGGCGGCAATGGAATCCCAAATAGCCTCAACTAAAAGCAGTTTTTCACTCTTGTTTAGCTTTTTAATCTGTTTGGTCAGTGTGTCTTCCATAATTATGCAATTTATTTTCCTGTGGTTTAATTTCCTTAAAAACGAGAAAGAAAGCAATTCATTAGATGAAATAATTTTGAGTGCGCTCTGATTAATCAAAAAGTACCAAATTAACTCTCGAAGCGTAATTTGTTGAAACATAAAAACAATAACTTACCTTTGTGCACCGAGCCTGCCTGACTGCATCGGCAGGCAGGCGAAGCGATGCCCGCGAAGCGAAACTTCGTGTCTCCCGACATGTCGGGACAGGTTTTGTGACTTTGTGCCTGCCTGACTGCATCGGCAGGCAGGCCTGCCTGACTGCATCGGCAGGCAGGGTTCATAATTAACTTTTCGGAGCGGGCTCAATTTTGTAATTGTGGTACCCTGACAGATTGTTACTTATTATTCGTCAGCTCAAAGCGAATCAAAAATCCATTAAACCCCGAAGCTATTTCACCCCTGCGGGGTTGGAGATGGGGTTGTTCATTTTGTTTTCTATAATCTTGTCATCCCTTCGGGATTTTTCAAATACTATTTTTTGTTGTTAACCCCTGCCGTAATCATCTTCGAGGCGTATAATATCTTCTTCATCAGATGGGTTTTCAGGATCTGAGTGTTTCCAGATTTCCGCGATGATTCCCCATGTTTGGCATCCAACAAGACGATGACGCTGCCCCTGTTCAATTTCAATAATTTCGCCGGATTCGTGTGCTTTTACATCGCCGGGTTCATCGGTGTCGCTGACTACCACGCCCGCCGTGCCGCCAACGACTTTCCAAATCTCAGCTCTGCGATGATGGTATTGCCATGAAAGTCTTTTGCCGGGTTCAATAATCAGAATTTTAGGACTCAATTTTTCATACCCCTCAAAATCTTCCATACTCAACCGAGGGAAAAAAGCAGAGATGAAATCTTTGGCCTGAGCTTCTTCAATCACAAAAAAACCACCCCATGGGCGGTTGTCATCAAAAGATGTAATATGAAAATCTTGCTCGCTTAAATATTGCGCTACTGATTTGAAAATAGTTTCTTTGTTATCCTCAGGTAAAAAATCAAAACTCATTTTTATTGTCGTTTAGTTTTAAAAAAATTGGTAAGTAATTCAGCGCATTCATCCTCAAGAATACTGTGAATAATTTCGGGTTTATGATTTAATTTTTCAGAGCCGGCAATATTAAACAAACTGCCGCAAGCTCCGGCTTTTGCATCGAGAGCGCCAATTACCAGACGTCCGATGCGCGACCAAACAATGGCACCCGCGCACATGGGGCATGGCTCAAGCGTAACATACATTGTACAGTCGTTCAAAAATTTATCATCCAGTGTAGCGGCTGCCGATGAAATAGCAATCATTTCAGCATGTGCTGTCGGGTCTGATAGAAGTTCAACTTGATTATGGCCTTTCCCAATAACTTTATTTTCGTGTACAATTATAGCACCCACGGGCACATCCGAGTGTTTTAAAGCCGTTTGAGCTTCTTCAATAGCCATTTTCATAAAACGGCTGTGTTGCCTCCAAATTATTGCGTTTTCTGTCAGTTCGTCCAAAAAAAATCTTTACTGAGTATCTGTAATTTTAGTATAATGCGACCAAACTTTATGAAGGGTAAACATATCCCTTTTTGATATGACCGTTTAATAAAAATACAATGGAATCTTTCGAAAAAGAATTAAAAAAAATACTTGAGTCGCGCATTAGAGATGTTAAGGATTTTCCAAAGCCGGGCATTTTATTCAAGGATATTACTCCCTTGTTAAGGGATCCGGAAACATTAAATTTGACTCTGAGAATGCTCGTTAAACCATTCTTAAGTAAAAATATTGAATTAGTGGTGGGATTGGAATCAAGGGGATTTTTGTTTGGCCCCGGCCTTGCAATGAACCTGCATGCCGGTTTTGTGCCCATCAGAAAACCGAATAAATTACCGGCAAAAACTGTTTCTGCTACATATCAACTTGAATATGGAGAAGACAAAGTTGAAGTACATGCAGATGCAATAATTAAAGGTAACAGAGTAGTCATTCACGACGACTTAATAGCAACCGGCGGGACCGCCGCTGCCGCGACAGAGTTGGTTGAACGTCTTGGCGGTGAGGTAGTCGGCTACTCGTTTTTAATTGAGCTTGATGCACTTGGTGGCAGAAAGCAGCTAAAAGAGGGCGCCCCGGTTGAAACGTTGCTAAAATTTTAGCCTTGAATAATCCGGGTTAGCGGAGTTAATTATTTAATAAAATAAATCTTTTGTACGTGGCTTTCATTGGCTGTAAAAATAATTATATTACAAGGGTTATTTGGCATACTAACAAGACTTTTATAAAGTTATAGGAAGTATGTTGTCTGTTTGTATATCTCCGATAAAATCTAAAAATTAAAAACTAAAGTGATGCAGAAAAGAACTCTATCGACTACTATTCAAATTATGATGCTGCCATTATTTGCAGTTTTACTTACGGCATGCGGCAGCACTATGTCAATCAAAAATGTTGACTTCTCCCAGCCTGTTGAAACCGTGCTGGTTGCAGACCGTGATGCAAATGTGCAGGATGTGAGAGGTGGCTTGAGCTTTAATCTTTCAGAAGTATTAGAGTCAGAAGGTATTAGCAAAGATGCATTTATGGGGACTGAAGTTCGAATTATAAGAAATCACCAGGGATATTATTTCCTGGCAGCCCCTGGTTTCAAGAGTGTGTACGTATTCGAGACGGAAGAAAGTGAGTTAAAGTTGTTAAATAAAATCAGGGTTGCTTCTCAGGGATTACAAGATCCCGCTTTTAATCAGCGAACCCCGTACATTCAGCTTATTGACGGAGGTACAGCAGTATCTCTTACGAAAGACAGCGCAATTCAATCCTAATAATTAAATCGATAATAATCTATCATGAATTATTTTAATCTACTTAAAACTGCTGCATGTTTTTCCTTCATTTTGATATTTGGACTTGTTACTGTGCAGGCTCAATTTGTGTCTGATTCGCAGATTCTCCGCAATTACCAAAGCGAATATCAGTCTATATTAAATGAGATTAAAAACCTGGATTCTATTGAAGGTGCTGAAGAACTTGCACAGCGCATTAATGATTTTAACAACGAATTTGCTGAGCACAGAGAACTCATTAATCGTGCGATTTTTCCTGAGGACTTTGACGGGCAATTATTCAGCCTTCGCGAAATTGCGTCTGCCACAAGAAGAAATCTGCAAATAATTGCCGATCGTGATGAGGAAATCACTCAGTTAAATTTGCAAATAAGTGACCTTACGGTGAGGTTAAATCGCTTTGCCGCGCAGTCAGATTCGCTGCAACAGGCGCTTGACCGTATGACTCGCGATCGTAATGCAAATGCTGCAATGGTCAGAAACCTGCGTAATCAGATTAATCAATACGATGAGTTTATTTTAAGCGTGGTTGATTCAATCTTCGTAGCATACGACAACCTCGACTTGCGTTCATTAAGTCCTTCTGAAAGAAGAGAATTTACACTAAGAGCAGACCGCGACAATGTTGTTGGCCACGTTCGTTCAGTTATTGAGAACAACATTGCATTTATAGACACTCACTCTCAGCTTTCAAGTGTAGATTTACTTCAGTTGAAAGCAACACACACAGAGTTTTCTCAAGTTTGGCAAAATCTTGGTGGAAAACTTGCTGAGATTTACGAAAATCAACGTGAACGTGCCGCTAAGGTTGCTGATGTTAGTGAGAGCATTGATATTTGGGGCAATAGGTTAGATCAGGCATTGTGGCGTTCATTACGCACATCAATTGAAGTAAGAGGAATTGAGTTGCAAGGGTTTTCATCTCCAGCTACTTTCTATGATGCGCTTGTTGCTTACGTAGAAAATGGCATTCAAAGTTCCATTGAAGCAGGTGGAAGCGAAGCTGACTGGGAAGCTTATGAGAATTTCTCAGCCATGTGGCACAACGATTTTAAAAACAACTGGCAGGAGTTTCTTGTTGATGGCGGTGTAATGACATTCCAAAATATCGCCACTATAGACCGAAAACTTACTGAATGGGGGCTTGAAGCTCAGCCTCCGGGTTTTAATTGGCTTTTAATTGTGGCACTTTTAGGACTTTTACTGTTAATCCTTGTGGTAATTATGGTAACAAGGTCGAAGTCGCCTGCAGAGCCTGCGCCTCTTTAATAATTATAGCAGGCAAACCGGATTAAGCCTGGTTTTTTTATTGAACGATGAGTATCTGATTAAGGTTACTGTAAATTGTAAACTCTATTGCATTTACAGTAGCCTACATCAAGCTGCGCTCACTAAAATAATGTAAAATTATGCCAGACATACGATTTTCAAACGTGCTAAGAGAAACTGCAAGAAGAATGTCTTCAGGAGCCGATTACAATTGGTGCCATATGGGCCGATGTAACTGCGGGCACATTGCGCAAACCATCACCCGGAAATCCCCTCAGGAAATCCACGAAATGGCGCTTCTTAAATCAGGTGATTGGAAAGATCAGTCTATTGAACATTGCGGCTCTACGGGATACACTATAGACCACATTATTGACAGTATACTTGCTTATGGGCTGAAGCGAAAAGATCTAGCCCATATTGAACGATTATCTGATCCGGCAATCAGGTCGCATATCCCTTTTGAGAAAAGGAAAAATCTCAATTTTAAGAATAGAGAAGATGTAATCCTGTACTTCAATACGTGGGCGAAAATGATAGAAGATGAATATTTAAGCTCTAAGGAAATTCCTGAAATCAATTCCTTGAATGAGCAGAAACAACCATCTTTTCATCCTAACAAAACCGAACTTGTCTGATTCAATATGGTATCCATCATTTCAGGCCGAACCGGTATCTGAGCCGCTTAAGGTGCTATATGGGAAAGGTGCTGAAGTCGTTCTGTCTGACGGAAGAACACTTATAGATGCCATATCTTCAAAGTGGGTAAACATCCATGGACATGCGCATCCACTAATTTCAAAAGCCATACTTGATCAGTCTTTACAGATTGAGCATGTTGTGTTTTCAGGATTCACTCATCAACCTGCAATAGAATTTGCTCAAAAGCTGACACACCTGCTGCCATCGCCGTTATCAAGAGTCTTTTTTTCTGATAATGGATCAACTGCTATTGAAATCGCTTTAAAAATTGCATTGCAGTACCATATAAATAACGGAGATGCAGGCCGACAAACGTTCGTTGCTTTTGAAGGTGCATATCATGGTGAAACTATGGGTGCAATGGCTCTTGGAGCCTCAACAAGAGCCAAAATACCATTTTCTGAATGTATGTTCGATGTCAAAAGATTTCCTTTTCCGGAGACATGGATTCTGGATACAAGCACTGAAAAAAGGGAAGATGAAGTCATTTCTGAGATGGGATCATGGTTAGCAGAGCATTCAGGAATTGTCGCCGCGGTAATAATTGAGCCGTTAATTCAGGGAGCTGGGGGAATGCGAATGTGTCGTTCGGTTTTTCTGGAAAAACTAAAAAGCCTATGTGAAACTTTTGACATTCTGCTCATCTTTGATGAAGTAATAACCGGTTTTGGGAGAACAGGGGATTATTTTGCTTGTATGAAATCTGAGGTTTCTCCGGATTTCCTCTGTATGTCAAGAGGGATTACAGGGGGGTATATACCCTTTGCCGTAACGGTGACCTCAGAAAAAGTCTACGAAGCATTTCATACAGAGGATACAGGAAATACTTTTGTTCATGGACATGCTTATACAGCTAATCCGCTGGGATGTGCCGCTGCTATTGCCAATTTGGATATAATGCAAACCGAGCAAAAATTCAGAAAAGTGGATACTTTGCAGGAGAGTTTCGAACTGCGATTGCTTGAGCGGAAAGACATCGAAAAAGTACGACGTTCAGGTACGGTGCTTGCTTTTGATATTCCGACAGAAGGCAAAGATTGTGCGAGATTCGTATCTGAATTAAAGAACAAATTTGTGGATCATGGTGTTATGATTCAACCAATTAATAACACAGTATATGTCTCGCCTCCATATTGTGTCACAAAAGAGCAACTTGATAAAGTATATAATGCAATTTTTGAAGTGCTTAATGAAATTGCATCAGAGACCGGCAACAGTGACAGTTGATTGCTTCAGATAATTAAGAGACTCGTTTAACATTGTCAGCATTGCAGTGAACTTCTCCGTTGTTTCTTCTAACAGTGTTATCCTGAAACCCGCATGTTCACAGTTAAATCCGCTTAATGGAACCGAGCATATACCAAATCCTGCCAGCATATAGAGAACGAATTTCATATCCGGAGATTCATTACCCTTTATCCACGATTTGTATAATTCATAACGTTCAGGCGAAAATAGTTCAACAGGCAATGGTACGCGCATGCTTTCAGGATCAAAATGAATAATGGCGTAGAATGCACCGCCACCACCATTACAGTACACCCCGGGCATTTTATTGACAAGTGACTTTAACCGATCCATTCTTGATCCAATGGCTTGGCTTCTGGAGTCGAGCAGGGTATTATAGCGGCTATCACTCATAATTTCGGGGATGACAGATTGAGGGAGCGTTGTGCTACATACTTCAGTCATCTTGCACTGATCCAGCCGTTCGCAAAATGCATCAAAGTGTGGATTTGAGGAACGATTGTAGTACTCAAGCCAACCACAACGGCTCCCTGGCCAGGGGATTTCTTTAGAGATGCCTTTCATGGCTATGGCCGGTACGCTGTCTCCGATGACTTCACTAAGGCGTGTCATTTCGCCGTCGTAGACAAGGTTTTCATAAATCTCATCACAGATAATAAACCAGCCGTTTTCCTCGGCTATACGTACAATCTCTTCAAGATTCTCTCTGCTATACACGGTACCACTGGGATTATCGGGGTTGATCACAAGAATCCCGACAATTTCCTGATGATTGGTTGCCATTTCACGTAATTCGACAAAGTCTGGCATCCAGTTTTTGTCTGGATTTAGTGTATAGAAGAGCGGCTCTTGCTTTATTCTGGTTCGCTCAGCGCTACTGTGAGCAGGGTACGTTGGCGCAGGAAGCAATACCCTGCTTTTGGAATCTAATTGACTGTACACTCTGGCAATGGCATCCCCTAAACCGTTAAAAAATGTGATGTCCTTTTCGTCAATCTGAAGGCCGCCATGTGCATTCGTTCTTTCAGCCAAATAACGGCGCGTTCTTGATACTCCTTTAGAGTCACAATAACCATAGGTGCTGTTATCTAACGCTTTCCTCGCAATAACATCTCTGATCCATTCAGGAAGTGTAATACCTTTTTGGATGGGGTCACCAATATTTTCCCAAAAAACGGGAAAACCCTTGTTCTCCATTTCAAACCCCTTGGAAACGATCTCTCTGATACCGTAGCTGATTTTTGGTATGCCGGCTGGTAATAAAACCTTATGCATAAAACTAAGTAAAATATGGATTGATTAAAGGTTGTATCAAAATTAAAGAATTTCCTTTAATTTGTCGACAAAAATAAGGTGATATTATTTAATTGTATAAAAATTTTAGAAAAATATCGAGATAGAATAAAAAGTTGCGTTAAATGTGATAGTTCTATTTACTATTATCGATAATTCGCTAATCCCTTAAAAAATAAGGCATTTTTTATACTAAAACATGGTTGATTTTTCTCAGTTCTCAGGCAAAACAGATTAGATGACATTGTAGAGGTGTGAGATTATGAATTTTTGGTATTATTGAGAAATTACCCATTACAACCGAAGTAGAGACGCAAGATTTTGCGTCTCTACGATTGTTGTATCTGACAAAATATTAATGATTTGGCTCAGCACTTTGTTAGTGCATAGACTATGTTAGGAATGTTACGACCATAACCTTACCAACTCTGGGAGATTTCTCGGGTATACTTTGCCTTCACAAGTGCCGAAATTTTATACCAAACCTTTAACTCATGGCATCCATTTACCCTCGAAATGACAAAATTAAAATTATTGAGTGCGCTCTGATTAATCAAAAAGTACCAAAGTCACTCTCGAAGCGTAATTTTTTGAAACATAAAACAATAACATACCTTCGTGCACCGAGCCTGCCTGACTGCATCGGCAGGCAGGGTTCCTAATTAACTTTTCGGAGCGGGCTCAATTTTCAATATTCAATCCCCTCAACCTCAGCCCAAATCCGGATCAGCTTGCTGTATTTCAATCAACTTATTGGTTGCTCTTTCCTTTAGCTGCTCGAATTTGGCTTTTTCGAGGTCGCCTACAGTGAACTTTAAGTACAACCATACCAAATAGGTAGCCATTACATCCTCGTAGCAATAATGCTCGATGGCTTTCAGCCTGCCTTCCCTAAACATCTCCAGAACGATATTGCCTTCTCCTGTTTGCTTGAAGGGAATATTCAGTAATTGTCCGAGATGCTTTAGTTTTGGCCATGAACTGGCTCCATAATTGCTGAATTCGTCAACTAAATCTACGTTATGTTGGCTGTATCGATATTTTATATCATAATGATTGAGCCTGCGGGGCATTTGCAAGCCATGTTTTAAGCATCGGTAGGTAACAAGTGGCAAATCAAAGCCACGGCCATTATGGTGAATCAGCCCGTAATCCTTAAATGTACCAAGTGTGTGTAGAAGAGCTTGTAGTCCTTCTTTTTCATTTTCGCCATACCATGCTGCTTTGTTTCTTGGGTCACCGGTATTTTCTATCCACAAACCGACCCATGATATCATTTTATGATACATGGGTGGCAGAAAGCCACTCTTGTTTTTTGCCAGTTCCTCCGATGCAAGCTCAAGTAATTCGTCTTCGGGCATGTCCGGTTGTGCGAGCACTATCCTTAAAAATTCAAAATCAGGTATGGTTTCAATATCAAATACAAAGAACATAGAATTTCAGGTTAAGATTAATTCAGCTGCGCCTTTTGGAACACCTCGTCTATCTCTTTCATGCTTTTTGCAGCTTTTAATTTTTTTACAGTTTTCCTCGAACCGAGGATTCGCGCGAGGTTTGTTAGAATATTCAGATTACGCTGTGTTGTAGATTTTTTTGGTGAAATCAGTACGAATAATAAGTAAGTTTTTCCATCAATTCCCGGAAAATCTATACCCTTATTGCTTATTCCCATAAACAGTATATTCGAATTAACTTCTGCAGATCTTGTTTTAGTTAAAATCACTCCTGGTAAATCGCCCGGAAGGTTATCTGTATCCGTATCCAGAAGCTCATTGGTTATTCGCTTGAGTTCCATGGGGTTATTTCTGAATTGACGCTCCATTAAAGCGTTGAGTGCTTCTTCAGCAGGCATATCATCGAGTTCGAAGTTTACGTTCTCTGAGCTGATGTGGGGTACAATAGTGGATCTCTCAAAACGGATTCTGTGTGTTGGTAATTCTTCGTTTAACTGTTCAGATGGATAGACCGTAACGAAATTCATTTTCGGATAATTCTGAGCAATTATCCGAGGCATACGCTCAAGATTCGGTTCCCATGAAACGGTTCCTTTCCGGGTGCTCAACAGTAAGAGGAGATCTTCTTCTTTAAATGCCAGCCGTTCATCCCTTAAAAGTCCCGACCAACTCTCAAGAAGCAGAAATTCAGCTTCTAACTCTGGCTCTCGCTTTTCAATGACCTGTCTGGTGATATTTTGGTTGTTCTTGGTTCGAACTACCAGTAAATCAGCTCCTATCTGATTTACAAGGTTTTTAATGGTATCTATTGCACCCAAAAAGCCAGGTTCTCGGTCGAGATATGGGGGGATCATTAAAACCACTCTTTCTGTGGTATTTATGGGATGGTCTATTTTACTTACTAATACCATTTGCTTGGTATTATCGAGAAGTTGATCGAGGATACTGCCAAAAATCTTCTGTTTTGCTGAAATTTGACCATTCCAGCCAATTACAAGTGTTGAAATTCGGAGCTCTTTTGTTGCCCTTAGTACACCATTGGCGATATTCATGTCTACACGCGTAACCGGCAGTACCGGTACCTCGGCGGCCGCGGCATGTACAACAGCATGACTCAGCATTTTTTCGCTTTCAGCCACTTGCTCTGCTACGTTGTCGGAATCGCGCGCAACAGTGAGGGGAAACAATGGTTCTTCTGAATTCTCTCTCTTGATTATCATGGCAATATCCATGAGTGCTTCAGCTGTAGCGGGATTTGCAAGTGGGACGAGGATTCTTTCGGGTGCATCAGAGGGGTCATAAGGCTGCTTTGCATCATTTATAGCCACTTTTCGGCCATATCTTTCTACAAGGCTTGGGCCTATCATACAAGTAATTAAAATCATAAGAACGACTGCATTTACAGAAGTCTGCGTAAAAAGGCCAATTTCAAAACCTACCAAAGTAACAGCAAGCGTAGCAGCCGCCTGTGGAATTGTTAATCCCGCTACTGTCCAGCCCTCATCGGATGTGTATCTGAAAATCCACTGGGTAATTTTTGCGGCTAACCCCTTACCAAAAATTACTAATCCGGAAAAAAGAGCTGTTTGAATCCAGACTTCCCAGCTTTCTATCATAACGCTGACATCCACAAGCATACCCACAGAAATAAGGAAGAACGGGATAAAGTAGGCATCTCCAACAAATTGCACCCGGCTCATTAGTGTACTTGATTCAGGTACGAGTCTGTTTAATGTTAACCCCGCGAGAAATGCACCTATAATCGCTGCCAGCCCAACCTGCTCAGCCAGATAAGCTGTAATAAACAGAAGCGCAATCAGGAAAACATACTCGCTGTTGGCTTGGTTTTTCACGTTCCTGAAGTACCAGTTACCAAGTCTTGGAAGGCCTAATAGCACTACCGTGGTGTAAACGATAACCAAAATGGCAAACGTTACCCAAAAAACAGTACCACTCGAATCTGCCAGTGTGTTTGCAACTATGGCAAGCAGGGTAAGCGAAAGCACATCGGTTACAATGGTTCCTCCCATAGCCATGGTTACGGAGGTGTTTTTTGTGATTCCAATTCTGTTCGCTATGGGATAGGCCAAGAGGGTATGGGAACCTACAATTGCACCAAGTAATATTGATGAAGACAGGGAAAAATCGAGCAGATGGAGGCCAACAGGAATTGAAGCACCAAAAGGTATTAAAAATGAAATTAAGCCGAAGATTATGCTCTTATTTTTGTTTTTTTCAAATTTATTGAGGTCTATACTCAATCCTGCCATGAACATGAGATACAGTAAACCAACTGTTCCGAGCAAAATAATAGTATCATCTCTCTCAAGAAGACCAAGCACACTAGGGCCAACCAATGTACCGGCAAGGATAATCCCAACAATCCCCGGTATTTTTAGTCTTCGTATAAGGGCCGGCGCCAGTAGAATAATGACCATCACGATTGCGAAAATCAAAACCGGGTCATTAATTGGTAGATTAAAATAAGAATCTAACACGTTAATTTATATGATTGCTATTTATTGGGTTAGTTGTATATAATGATATGCATGCAATCATTATCGCATTGACACCCGCACTGGATAGACTTCTGGATTATTGTGCTATTATTTCTATTTCGCATAACAATGCCCAAAAATACATTAAATTATAGGTAAATCAACGAGAATTTTTTGGAGCAGACTCAATTTTACAATCACATGCTAAGGTATTACTGCAAGGTTGGCGACAGCCAATAAAAGCCAGCTAAATGTCACCGTAGCCAGGAACTCTTCTGAATTGAGTGGTTTACCAAGAAGATAGTAAACAGCCAGAGGAACGCAAGATAGGCCAATAGCAAACGCAAAATGCCCGGCTATACTCTTAAACATACCCGTTAAGGTTATGCTTGATGCTGTTACAGCAGAGACAACTATTGTCGCTGAAAAAAGGCAAATCCACCAAATTTTATGTTTTGTGAACAACTTCAAGGCGAGGAATTTAAATTAATTTTGAATATTGGGAAAAGCATTTTATTGAGTCTTAAAGTACGTATTCCTGACCTGAAAGTTACTGAAAATCAATTATTCGATAAGAAAAATTCCGGACTGTAATCAGGCCGGGACACTTAGGTAGCCCTCCGTAGATTTTCCCCCTTCGCCTTACTAACATAAAAATTTCCTGGTTAATAATCCGGGTTAAATCCATTGGTTTTAGTACAATTAAAAGCGAATAAACCTAATCTATCCATTTGTAATGACTGAATTAATACCTTATATTGCGTTGCTGAAAGTGAGCGCCTAAAGCCTCACTTTTTTTTGTATATGTAAGTTATGTAAAAATGCATTTGCAGGATTCTGACCGCGATTTACTACAGGAACTTGCCGAAAGGTGTATCGATAAAAAATCAATATTTTTGGTAGACCTCGAAGCTAAAGGCAAGGCCTCGAACCCAACATTATGGGTTTATCTGGACTCCGACACCGGAGGAATCAGCTTGAATGAGTGCGCCGAAATAAGCCGTAAGCTTCAGGTGCTTATTGAAGCGAATGGTGTGTTTGGCTCTGCGTTTACGCTCAATGTTTCGTCACCGGGCCTTGATAAACCGTTGAAATTGATTCGGCAGTATAAATCGAACGAGGGCAGAAATGCTACAGTCAGGTTTAAGTCCGATGAAACTGTAAAAATGCTCGAAGGCACAATTACAGTAGCAGATGATGAAGGAATTGAAATTGAGAATGAAGGTAAGAAGACCCGCCTTGGATTCTCAGACATTATTGAAACTAAAATACAACCGGCGTTTTAGCCGGATGCAACCGGAGATTATTTGAATGCAAAGAGATGTTTCTAAACAGGTAATTCAATCTTTTGCTGAAATAGCCAAAGATAAAGGCATAGAGCGCGATACGCTGCTTTCCATCTTAGAAGATGTGTTTCGCTCTATGATTAAGAAAAAGTACGGTTCTGACGAATCTTTTTCTGTTATTTTGAACCCCGACAGAGGGGATATTCAGATGTTGCACATCCGCGAGGTTGTACCTGATGATGAACTTACAAATCCTGTTACAGAAATTAAATTATCCGATGCCCTTAAACTTGATCCCGATATCGAACTGTTCGATGAGTACGCACAGGAAATTTTTATAACCGATTTTGGCCGTCGCTCCGTAATTATGGCTCGCCAAACGCTGGCTCAGCGCATCAGGGAAATTGAAAAAGACAACGTGTTTGAAGATTACTCCGACCGTATAGGGGAGATTATACTTGGTGATATCTATCAAATACGCTCACGTGATGTTTTAGTTAATCATAATGGTACTGAACTTGTTCTGCCACAAAGACATCAGATTTATAAGGACAGATACAGAAAAGGTGATACTATTCGTGCTATAGTGCACGAGGTTAAGCGCGATGGAGGTAACCTCTCAATCATTATTTCAAGAACATCTCCTGTTTTTCTTGAAAGGCTGTTCGAAAATGAAATACCTGAAGTTTATGATGGTATCATAGAGATTGTTAAAACTGTTCGTGAACCTGGCGACAGAGCTAAAGTGGCCGTTATTTCTAACGATGACCGCGTTGATGCCGTAGGAGCCTGTGTTGGTATGAAAGG
>SLDG01000254.1 GCA_007125355.1 Balneolales bacterium
CCTGCAAAAAAGCCCCGGCACCAACTTTTGCGAAACCAAAGGGCTGCTATGGCTAGGACGAAGAAAACCGTAAACGCCATTTGAAAGTAAATCTCAGGCATCAGCCGTTCTATCAATCCCCCGGTTGATTCAATAAAGCCGCTAAACATGAATGGCCCGGCAATCCCGTAAATGAGGAGCATCACAAAGGTGAATAAGGCATAAATGCCCAAAACGTAAACAATAATCGGCTTTTGCATAATTTTTGTGGTTTAAGAATGTTGCATTTTATTAGAATTGAATTTAGTCAAATTCTTATGCAATGAAATACAAGCTAATTTGTATTTTAGTGCGCATTAAGTGCAGATTTATTTATGAATAATGTGATTTCCAATACGATAGGCAGAATATAAAGTTTGGACAAGGTTAAAGAAACCATATCGGAAGTATTTTTTGCGGTTATACCCATAACGGCTGTAATTATACTGCTTCAATTTACGGTTATTTGGATACCGATGGAGCTGTTTTATAGTTTTCTTATGGGATTGCTCATGGTATCTGTTGGGTTGATTTTATTCCTTCTTGGTGTACATGCCGGCTTGCTTCCTGTGGGTGAAATGATTGGATCCTCCCTGCCCAAAACGGGTAAGGTATGGATGGTTTTGCTTTTCAGTTTCGTGCTGGGTTTCGCTATTACGGTGGCTGAACCGGACGTATGGGTGCTTGCGGGTTATGTTGACCTTGCATCGGGCGGTTCCATTCCCCGGGTTGCCTTAATTTTAACCGTAGCACTTGGGCTCGGCCTGTTTGTAATGATATCCATGATTCGGATTATTACAGAAATTTCTATCAATTACTTTCTCGTTGCCGGTTATACCATAATATTTACTCTGGCTTTTCTGCCGCAGGTCAGCGAAGCTATGATTCCAATCTCCTTTGATGCCGGCGGGGTTACGACCGGCCCCATGGCGGTACCCTTTATCCTGGCCTTTGGCGTGGGTGTTGCATCCGTTTTGAAGAACAGAAGCGGTTCTCAGGATGGATTTGGATTAGTGGCGTTGGCATCCATCGGTCCGGTAATCGCTGTGCTTATTTTAGGCATGGTCTACCAAATACCGGATGATATAGAAATGGACGCCGGAGATAAGACCTACACTCTGCTTGGGACGCTAATAGAGGTCAGTATTGCGCTTTCGCCATTAGTTATCTTCTTTATTTTCTTCCAGTTTTATATGCTCAAACTTAAGCTTAAACAGGTTCTTAGCTTGGGTGCCGGAATTTTGTTTACCCTTGCCGGAATGACGCTTTTCCTTTATGGTGTCCATAGCGGCTTTCAACCTGCAGGTACTGCAATGGGTAATAATCTCGGTGAGCTAAGTTATAGTTGGATTATCATCCCCATTGGTTTTGTTTTGGGATTTGTGGCAACGTTCGCGGAACCGGCTGTTCGTGTACTAAACGATGAAGTTGATAAAGTATCGAGTGGTTACATCCCCAAAAAAGTAATGCTCCTGACCATTTCAACCGGTGTTGCTATTTCAATTGCACTGGCTATGATTCGAATTCTGTATGGTATTGAGCTTGTATATTTTCTGGTTCCCGGATACGTTATAGCATTGACCTTAATTTATTTTTCGGGCAAAGACTTTACCTCTATCGCGTTCGATGCGGGCGGCGTGGCTACCGGGCCAATGACGGTAACTTTTATAGTTGCAATAGCGCTTGGATTTTCGGATGTTAAACCGGAAAGCAATCCGCTTATTGAAGGATTTGGGATGATTTCACTCGTTGCTTTGGCTCCCATATTATCAGTGTTAATACTTGGCCTTTTATACAAAAGCAAAAACTGAATACCATGATTGAAAAAATAGACAAGAAACTAAAAATGCTGGTCACTGTTGTAAAAAAAGGACTTGGTTCTGCTGTTGTTGAAGCATCAAAAGATGCAGGATGCGAAGGAGGAACCATTTTGCCGGGATGTGGTACAAGCAATAAGGATCAAAGCTCGTTCCTTGGGTTGAGTTTTAACCCTGAAAAAGAAGTAATTTTAAGTGTGTTAGACGAAGATATAGCTTATAAAGCACTTCGTGAAATTACAAAAGCCGCTAACCTTGACGAACCCGGCAACGGCATAGCGTTTATTCTAAACCTGCAATCTGTAACAGGCATAGCTCACCTGCTTGATTCGAATAATTAAACCAAAAGACCATGATTAATACTTCTGATAAATATAGTTTGATTGTCACCATTGTAAATAAATCGCAGGCAGATATGGTTGTAGATGCCTCCAAAAAAGCAGGAGCTGAAGGCGGCACTATAATTTACGGACGAGGTACGGGCATACACGAAAAAGCCAAACTATTCTCTTTACTTATTGAGCCTGAAAAGGAAATCATTCTTACTTTGATTACAAAAGACAAAGCCGAAAAGGTGCTCCAAACTATAGTAGAAGAAACCAAATTAAATGAACCCGGCCATGGTATTGCCTTTGTGGTTGATGTTGAAGCTACAGCGGGTATTTGCCATGCCACTAATCAAGAATAATATCTCTGGATATTTTTTCTGTTTAGTGACTCAATAGCCGGGAAAAACTTACCAAAGCCAAAGAAGCTGGGAAACACCACATAAAAGGTTTAAGCACCCCAACTCTGTAAAAAGTAGTAAAATACAACTAAGTTGCATTAACTGCCTCTTTTATTCGACTGCAATTTCTTTATCTTTGCAACTGCAACTAAATTGCAACTACTAACTCAAATTTAAAAATTTACTATGAAGTTTCTAAAAACAGGCCATGTTCTTTTACTGGCCATCATTACATCATTTGTACTCTATGCATGCAGCGACAGCTCAACCGGTCCAGACCCGGATCCGGATCCACAAATTGTAGGTTACCTTGTGCAGATTGAAGGTGTTGAAATATTCCGTTACGAAGATGGCGCTTACATTTTCAACAACTCTCCTGCCGTTTCTGAGTTTGTATTCAATAATACGTTTATGTTGAGTACATCTCATCAGGGAGGTAATCTTGTACGTACTTCTGCTGAAGAAGAAGAAATCGGTGGCCGTCGTTATTTTACACCATCCATTTTCGCCCGTTTTATTTATGATAACGGCGATGTTGTAGAGCTGCCTGAAGAACGTGTACCAGGTGCTAGCGGCGATGTTTCCGGCGACGAACTGAACCCTGATGGAAATTACCGCCTCAATGTAAGCTGGAATGCACCACATATGCAGCGCGGCGCTAACATCGAACAGCATGGCAGCGACCAATCGTGGGGCTTCCACATTCGTGCAGATTTTGTCGGCACAGCCGGAATGACATTGCGTCTTGATCGTTGTGACGATGTAGAATCAATCGAAAGCGTCTCAGGCGAAAATCACAGAGTGGATCAAATTCGTAATTGCAACGTTGAGGAAGTAACTGTATTCGAAGCATCTTCTCCTCTACCTATTACTATTGATCAGTATGATTTGGCAGGCGAAAACGGTGCTTTCCCGCACAACAGATTCGAGCGTACCAGATAAGCTGAATCGCTAAATACAATCGACTCACAACAAATTTTATTTCAGACGGTTAATACTATGACCGGAAGTCCGATTAAATCTGACTTCCGGTTCTCTATTTTTAAGTTTTACGCAAAAAATTAATTAGTACAATGTACAAGATCAACCCCAAAATAGCCTTTTTTATCATTTTATCATTCTCAGTGTTGGTTTTGTCTTCGTGCGAAGATAATCCTGCCAGCCCGGAATTTGATGAAGACCATGCCGATGCATTTGGTTTTGAGTTGTTGATGGATGGAGAAGTACTAGTACACTATTTATTCAGAGAATACACCCTCGACCCTGATGGTCATTTTACTGATTTCGTAGAAGACGACAGGTTGGTATTTGACACATCAGTAATTGGTGGTAATGTCACAAATAATATAACCAAGCGCTACCTTGATGAAGAAGGCGAACCATTTACGCTGCCTGAGTATGAGCAGGAAAGAAATGGCTTGTTTGGCGAGTGGTACATAACATTCAGGTTTTTTAATCCCGGGACAAGCACTGATATCCCAATTGAAGAGCGCCCGCTTAGTGAAATTTACGACAGATTCGAAGATACATGGGTATTCGCCTTTGATCTTTCGCACTCCGGAGAAGTTGATTTAAGACTGGATTTATTTCACATTGACCACGAGGATCTTACTCCTCGTCCTCTTCGCATAGAAGTAAGAGCAAACGAATCTGATTCAGCGCTTTAACCCGAATTATTCGGGGCAGGCTTTGGTGAATAATCCGGGTTAAGTGTATGGTTTCAGCTATTTGGGTTGATGTCTCCCAAGTGGTTAGATAAAAACATCAAACCGTGCATCATTTTACACTTAAAAATGTAATTTACTTGGTCATCGACGAGAAAGCATGTATTATTTGCATCCAATAAACAGTGGGTTATGTTTATAATGCTGACTCACTGCGAGTTATATCCAATACCTCAGAAAAAGTCATTCTAAGATCTCAATACTCTTGTATCAGATTCTGACAAAAATTGCGATAATTATCACCGGAATTCTTCTGGTTCCAGTTCATTTATTTGGTGATAATGATGGAGTGACTTCTGCAAGTGGTACGATTACAGGTGTTGTTTTAGACGCAACAGATAGTCAGCCCATTTTAAGTGCCGCAATTCTTCTCGAAGGTACAGACCGTGGGATTACAAGCCACAGAGATGGTGATTTTATTTTTCGAAATGTGCCAGCCGGAAGACAAATTATACGCACTCAACACATTGGCTACAGGGTCGATTTTACCGCGGTTGATGTAGCAGAAAATGATACTGCTCATGTAGTTATTCGTTTGTTCCCCGAAGCTGTAAGATCAAGAGATGTAATTGTAACTGATGATTATATTCGTGATGATCGTACAACCGGAGTAGAAAGAGTTTTAACAGGACGCTCACTAAGACAACAGCTCGGCCGCACTATAGCCGAAACTCTTAATGATGAACCCGGTTTATCACAACGAAGTATGGGTCCTGCACCGGCGCGGCCAGTTTTAAGGGGATTGGGTGGCGACCGCCTTTTGATACTTGAAGACGGAGGCCGTACCGGCGACCTGTCTGCAACAGCATCAGACCACGCATTGGCTATAGAACCGATGACTGCCGAACACATTGAGTTGCTTCGAGGCCCGTCAGCGCTCATTCACGGTGGCAATACGATGGGTGGCGTTATTAATGTAATTCGTGGGCAAATTCCGCTTGATTGGCCTGATCATTTTCATGCGAGTGGCAGCCTTCAGGGGGAATCGGTTAATAGCGGCCTTGCAGGTGGATTAAGGCTCTATGGGCCAGTTACAGAAAATTTTGCATTCCGGATGGATGGTAGTATTCGTAGTTCTCAGGATATCTCTACCCCGCTGGGAACACTTGATAACACAGGAATAGAAACCTATAATGCTTCCATTGGATTGAGCTACATCAGGCCGTGGGGTATTATCGGCGTTTCAGGCAATATATTAGACACAAGTTATGGTGTACCCGGTGGCGAAGGGTTGGCTGAAGCCCATCCGAATGGTGTGAATATCGAAATGTTCCGAAGATACACCGAGTTTAAAAGCCGCTTTCGCATGCCCGGAGATTTCCTAAGCCGACTTGATGTTGATGCCACCTATTCCTTTTACAGACATAAAGAGTTTGAAAGAACCAGATTCAGTGACGGCAGACGAGTGATAGGTTCTGAGTTTGGGGTTCTTACAACCAATGCAAAAGCACACATGCACCACAACGAGTGGTCAGCAGCTGATAAAGGCCTCTTTGGTGTTTGGGTAGAACACAGAGATTATGCCTCAGGTGCTTTTTCTGAAACCCCCGCCACTATTGAACGCGCTTTTGCTGCCTATACTTTTCAGGAGAAAGATATTGGGGATTGGAATTTGCAGGCTGCTTTACGATTCGATATGCGACAGGTTAGCCCATTAAGAGAGCGAAACTCGGTTTTAATCGGTCAAATTCGGGAAAGAAACTTTAGTGGGCTATCAAGCTCTGCAAGAGCATTGTATTACATAAGCTCAGGCTTAACATTAGGAACAAGTTTCATCACGTCTTTTCGTGCACCGGGTATTGAGGAGTTATACTCCGAAGGCCCGCATCTGGCTAACTTTTCGTTTGAAAAAGGAAACCCAAACTTAAATGCCGAGCGTGGCTGGGGAACAGAGGTTTTTATAAAGGGAAGAACCAATCAGTTTGATTATCACCTGTCGTTTTTCCGAAATCAGATGAACAATTACATTTTCCCGCGTGATGAAGGCAGAAGAGCAACCCGACGTGACGATTTGAACGTTTTTCTATTTCAAGAGCAACAGGTATTAATGGCCGGTTTTGAATTAGATTTGAGATATCGTATTAGTAATAACTGGACGCTGAGCGGCGTATTGAATTATGTACGTGGTGATTTTATTGATGATGACAGCTCCTTCCCGTTTTTAAGTTTTGGTGATTCAGACGTATCTGTTCCAATGATGCCGCCGCTTTCAGGCAGGTTCAATGCAGAATGGTCGGGTGGAAACCTGAGGCTTGGTGCTACTACAAGATTCGCAGCCGAACAAAACAGAGTAGATGAATTTGAGCAACCTACAAATGGATATGTCCTGTTTGATATTTTTGCTCAGTATAACATAATCACAGGCTCCGTTTTACACACATTCAGTTTAAATGCAGAAAATCTGCTTGATACAGAGTGGCGTAACCACCTGTCAAGAATCAAGGAAATCTACCCCGAACCCGGCCGGAATATCAGGTTGTTGTACCGGTTTTATTTTTAGGGGATTGGGTTGGTGTTGAGTTTTTTTAAAAGCCTACACTCTGTACCATCGAGTCATGGTGCGGCCATAATATCCGCGCTTACGCTAGATAAATTTGATGGATATGACAGAGATGCTCTAGCGGCGGTTGAGCGGAGCCGAAACCAAAGCGGTTATTGAGCTATTTTCCTGAGTTCCTCATTGGGACACCCTGTTAAAATTCAAACAATTCAGCAAGTTCCTTTTGTTCTTGGTTTAGGATAAGCGTTTGTTCAATTTCTTCTTTATTCAATGGTGTAACCACTTTGATAGCGTAGATCGTTTTTGCGATATCTATGGCTTTTTCAGGGCTTAGGGTCGATTTCTTTTGTTTTAGCTGTCTTTCAAGTTCTTTATACACTTTGTAGGCTACAAAGGCGATACAAATATGCGCCTCTATTCTAGGCTGGAGCCTGTGATAGACCGGCCTTATTTTTAGATCCGTCTTCGAGATTCTGAATGCTTGTTCTATCCTCCACAAGTGTGCGTAGTTTTCTATTACCTGATCTTTGGATAGCTTCGAATTGGTCAGGTACCCCTTGAGTCCGTCCCATGCGCCATCGGCTTCAAACTTGTCCTTATCAATACTGACCGATATATCTCCTTGCAGTTTTAGGTATTTATTATAGCCACGGTTGTTGATGTTGGCTTTGGTCAG
>SLDG01000200.1 GCA_007125355.1 Balneolales bacterium
AGAAAAGTAAGACGCATTCTGTGATGTTAATTATTTAATTAAATTTGTCAGGTAAGTTAACGACCTCGAATCAAAAAAAATACACTATAACCTGATTTGTCGGAATATCGTATTTGGAGGAGCTTTAGCAAGAAATTCAGAAACCGCATTAGTTTTTGAGATATAATTAATATCAGGATTAGCTTCTTTGAGGATTCCCGTGACTTTTTCAGTAAACCAAGCATTACCGTAAAGTCCACCGTGCAGCGCAATTTGATTTGGTATGTTGACAGCTTGTTTTATAGAATTAAGCCACATTCTGTAAGCATTAAATTCAAGCTCTAAAATAGATTGAATATCCGAATTTGACTCTGCTTCGATCAATAACGGAGTTGCCAGTGCAGGTAAATTATGCTTGTTTTGCTTGATGAATCGAGTGAGTTCCCGACGATTTCTAACCGGCATTGCTTTAAATAATTCATCCGGGAGTGTTTTTCTTGCCTCAATAAGATGAGATGCGAACAACAGAGCCAGTTTCCCAAGACTTCGGCCTGACAGAATTTCATTCGAATCCGGACCGTATCCCCCAAAAACCTTAAGTTGTTCTGCTTCTGAAATTAAAATTACAGAACCGGTTCCGTTAATTAAAAGCATTCCAGGATTTTCTAATCCAAAAGCTGTGTAAAAAGCTGCTTCTGAGTCACTTAAAAGGGTGGTATCGCAATTGTAGAGCTGTCTGAATTCGCCTCTTAGCTTTTTAGTGCTTTTTAAGCTGTTTGCTCCGGCAATTCCCATGTTTATGTGTGTCAGGCTAAACAATTCCTCATGAAAGTGGTTATCCAGTGTTTTGCAGATAGCAGAAAAAATATCATCTTCACTTTTTTGTGAAAGCTGAAGGGGTGGCCCGTTAAATGTTGAAATTGTTTGGGAATCTTCGCAAAGCAGGCTGAATCGTGATCCTGAGCCACCACCGTCAATTCCAAGTTGATAGTGTTTTGTCATTTCTCTGGCTCCAAAATTAAAACTGTTCGGTCTGATGCACCCTGTAACAATCCGGCCGGTAACATATATTGCCAGGTACCTACACTTGTGCCGGTTAATCTGTTTTGAGATTGGCCGGATAATCCCCTTAGAGAAAAAATTGCCGGTTGTATTTGTTCACGATCATCAAGAAAAATAATGTGGGTGGTCTCACTGTTTACTGCCGGTTCATTATCGAAAGAAAAACGGACTGAAAACAATCCCTGTCGCCCCCCTGAACCCGGTTGCGTTTCGGTACCGATAACTTGAGTGCAAATTCTCTGACCGGGAAAGTGGATATTTTCTGGACTTCCGCAAAGTAAATTATCCCATAAATTTATTGATGTTAGATTGCCCCATCGCCACTCTGTGGTTGAGCTGCCGAACTTGTTTTCCAAATGCACACTCAATTCCATGAAACGCCGGAGCAAAAAGCTGTCATCTATAGGAGAGAAAACCGCCGGATTATCAAGCTGAGTACCAAGAGCATCAACCAATCCCTCACCGATAGAAAGGGGATGTGTACTGTATGATGAAATTACAGAATAAGTTGAATCCGGCAGGTAATTACGAAGTGTCGCATCTGTTAAATAATGCAATAAGCCTTCGTAAAGCGTTGCTCCGACAGCAAACCTTTCGTGTAAAAAATTCCAATTATTCAGATAATTAACGGCTTCCCGGACATAAGGTTGATTATCATAAGAACTGAGCGCCAAAGCCATAATTTCCGCTCTTTCTTGTGATTTGGGATCAATTCCCAGGCTAATGGAGGTAAAACTAAACCGATCTTCTGGAAGGAAGCAATTTTCTTCATTTGTTAATTGGTGTGCCAAATTATCAGGATAGCCATGTGTAAAAATAGCGGAATTCAATTCACTGAAAGTAATGACTTTGAAGTCATTACTTTCGAGACCTTGGCCGTTTAAAACCGAATCATTAAAAGAAATCCATTCCGAGATTCCGTTACTCGAAAATTGTGTGGGATGAAGAATACCAAATCCGTCAAAATCATCTAAAGAGAATGCGGTTTCTGATTTTGAGAAACGCAGCAGAGATTGAGAACCATCCCTAAGCTGAATTAAAGCCCGGTTTGAATCAGCATCCGGTTGTTGTTCCAGAATAATCTCGTCGATTGAAATGGTATCGAAATCCGGTAGCCAAAGTGTTTGATTATTCATCCCACCCAAAAAAATCGGCAAGCCGGGAGTAGTCACCAAAGTGTTAGAACTGCCTGAAAAATTCAGATTAAGCGGCATCCAAAAACCATTTCTTGATGTCCCAATTTGCAAACTGAATGCGGCATCCGGAATACAAGAGTTTTCGATACTTGAAACAGCCCTGATTAAAGGAACACCGGATTGCGTATTCAGCACATCCCTGAGTTTTCGGTCATTACGGATCAGCCAAAGTGCTGCATTACGTTTTTCTGTATCCAATACATGAATTTCATCTGTAGGGTGAATAAAAGGAAGCAGGGAAGCCGGAATGTGAAAATTTGCCGTGGCAAGTGTCAGTTGTTCTTGCCATTTCGTTTGAAAAATCCACGTCATAATTGCAGCATATTTTTGAGCGTCACTGATATCCCACTTTTCCGGTTTTGTATTGGTAAGTGTAAACTCAGCAGGATATCGGTTTTTGATATGTTTAATGTAAGAATTTATACCATTCACATAATTTTGCAGCTCATCTGAATCCTCAGAAGTATAGTCTGAAGTTAGCATGGTAGCCATTTGGTCTGTTTCCAGAAAGTAATCTCCAAAAACAGAGCTTAACTCAGCATTAACGGTCCATTTTACCACTTGCAAGTGCCACAGCATTTCGCGCGCATGGGTAAATCCTAATCCGAAATACAGATCGTTCGGGTCATCTGTACTAATAGTGACCATGCCGAATTCGTTTCTTTCAATTTCTACCGGATCATTAAGATATGGTGATGATAGTTTTCCGCTTTCGAATATATCTGAGGGCAAAAAAAATAATCTTATAATTAAATAGGCAACGACAGCCGTCAGTAAAAAAAGTCCGGTTGTGATAAACAAGCATGATCTCATATTCAGATTATCTCACAACATTATCTTTAACTTTATCGTGGAAGCCTATTTTTTCGGCAGTCCAAACTCTGTAAAGGGAAATTACAGACGTAGTTTTTTGTAAATAAGCCATTGATTTATCAGAAATTGTTTAAATTTGAGCGCTGCGAAATAAGTGGATGTCCTGTTTGCATTTTGCAATACAGAATATACAGACTTTAAGCATTGAACTGAAAAGCTGCTATGAGAAATGACTCTCCGGATTTTTACCGGCTGAGGATAGAACACGCATTAAATTGAATTACAATTGACAGATTACGAAAACATACCCGTTGAGAAATTATTAGAAGCATACCGTACATTTAAAAGTCCGGTGTACGTTTATGAGGAAGCAAAAATTTTGAGGCAATGCGACAGAGTATTGTCATCTTTAAAAGATTTGCCTGTAAAGTGGCTGTATGCCATAAAAGCGAACGACAATCCGTTCATTATCGAAGCGATAAACAAAAAAGGGATTGGTTTCGATACGGTAAGTCTTGAGGAAGTCATCCTTTGTCAGGCGTTTACCGATAATCCCGCTGATATTTTTTACACCGAAAACAGCATGACAGACGAAGAAATGGAACGCGCTGTTGAGGCGGGTGTTGTGCTGAATATTGGCGCACTATCCAGATTGGAGCAATATCTTAAGCATCCCAAAACCAAAGAGTGCTGCATCAGAATTAATCCTGCAATTGGCGATGGCCACCATGCGAAAGTGAATACAGGCGACCCGGAAAGTAAATTTGGAATCAGGATTGGTTTGTTGAAAGATGCAGTTGATTTGGCCGCGAAATACAACAAGAAAATTACCGGAATTCATGCCCATATTGGCAGTGGTATAAAGGAGCCTGAAAATCAAATCGCGGCTATGAAGGTTATGCTGGAATTGTCTGAGGAGTTTCCTGACCTCAGATATATTAATTTTGGTGGGGGGATGCCGACCCCATATCGAAAAGCCGACCGCGAATTTAATATCGAGCGATTTGCTGAACTCGCAAGACAATTGTTAACAGAAGATTTGAAGAAACGACCGAATGGTTTCGAGTACTTTTTTGAGCCCGGACGTTGGTTTGTTGCTGAAGCCGGGTATTTGGTGACTTCGGTCACGACAGTAAAAGACCAGGTAGAAACAGTGTATTTGGGAACGGATACCGGGATGCATCATTTGGTCAGGCCGCCGCTTTATGAAGCCTGGCATGGGGTCGTAAATCTGAATAAAATGGAAGCTCCGCATGATCAGCTTTACACCGTTGCTGGCAATATTTGTGAAAGCGGTGATATTCTCGCGTTCGACAGGCTATTACCGGAAACTGAAATCGGTGATGTGCTTGCCATTTGTGATGCCGGTGCCTATGGAATGACGATGGCGTCTCAATACAACCGCCGAAGCCTGCCGGCCGAAGTTATGATTACTGAAAATGGTGAATTGAAATGCATCAGGCCTCGCCTGACAGCCGATGAAACGGTTGAACGGTTTTTGAAAGATTGCGGGTATGGTGGGTGATTTTTTGGTGGAATATGCCTGATTAACCATCGTAGAGACGCAAAATCTTGCGTCTCTACACGGTGTGTAATAGCAAAATATTGCGTTTCTACATTTTTGTCGTCGCTACCATGAATAAACAAATAAACAGATAAACGAATAATAAAACACCCATCATCCCAAAATAGTAACCTGCCCTAAAACCCACTATTTCTTTGACAACTCAGTGTGCAATACCTTATTTTAAAACAGAGTTGTAAGTAGCATTAAATCAACAAAAGGCACATATTTATCTAAGAATTTTAAAATTATTTTGATTATGACTGTTAAACATATTTCTGTAATTGGAGCGGGGACAATGGGGAATGGAATTGCTCATGTTTCTGCGCAGGCCGGGTTTGAGGTTTCGCTTGTTGATATCAGTGATGAGGCGCTGAAAAAGGCGTACGCGGCTATTGAAAAAAATCTTGGCAGAATGGTTGCCAAAGAGAAAATAACGGAATCACAAAAAAGTGAAACCCTTGGCCGAATCTCTCTTGAAACCGATCTGACTAAAGCAGCTTCAAATGCTGATGTTATCATTGAGGCCGTAAACGAGAATTTTGATCTCAAAAAGAAAATTTTCCAAACCATAGACGAACATGCGCCTGAGCATGCAATTTTGGCATCTAATACATCCTCAATTTCCATAACAAAACTGGCCGCGGTTACATCAAGGCCGCAAAGTGTTATTGGAATGCACTTTTTTAATCCGGTTCCGGTAATGAAATTGGTTGAAATAGTGTCCGGATTGGAGACTTCTTCTAAAGTGACCGCAACAATAGAGGAACTTTCAAGAAAATTGGGTAAGACACCGGTTCCGGTTAATGATTTCCCGGGATTTGTATCCAACAGAGTCCTTATGCCAATGATTAACGAAGCCATTTTTTGTGTACATGAAGGAGTGGGAACACCAGAGCATATTGACGAGGTTATGAAGCTGGGAATGGCGCATCCGATGGGGCCGCTGCGACTGGCAGATTTTATTGGCCTGGATGTTTGTCTTGATATCCTGAATGTACTTTATGATGGATTCAAAGACCCCAAATACAGGCCGTGTCCGTTATTGATAAAAATGGTGGATGCCGGTAAACTGGGCGATAAAACCGGAAAAGGTTTTTACGAATATCACTAATTTTTTGGCAGATAATGACTGAACAGGACTGAACAGGTACGTCACAATCAGTCGGAATGTGTATCCGGGCGGGTGCACATTCATCTGCCTGTATTTTTTTGAGTTTTGATAGCACATGATTGATTTAAGAAGCGATACTGTAACTAAACCCACCATTGGAATGCTCGAGGCTATGTCTAAAGCTAAAGTGGGCGATGATGTATTTGGCGAGGATCCGGCTGTAAATGAGTTCCAAAAAAGGATGGCAGAAATGTTTGGCCAGCAATCCGGACTTTTTGTACCCAGCGGAACTATGAGTAATCAGCTTTGTATTCAGATTCTTACGAGTCCCGGAGATGAAGTAATTGTTGATGAATTATCCCATTTATTCAATTATGAAGCCGGTGCTGCTTCTGTACTTTCCGGTGTGCAATTGCGTCCGTTAAAAGGTAACAGGGGGATGTTGTATGCGGAGCAGGTAGAGAAAGCCATCCGTACCAAAAATGAATGGGATCCGCATACAAGGGTGATTGCACTCGAGAACACTACCAACAAAGGAGGCGGGACTGTTTACAATCTCGAAACCATACAAGAGATTCGGGGAGTTGCCAATAAACACGGTCTGAGTATGCATTTAGATGGTGCCCGAATCTGGAATGCGCTCATTGAAGCTGATTATTCCGCCGAACAGATTGGCGCTCAGTTTGATACAATTTCTATCTGTTTCAGTAAAGGACTTGGCGCGCCAATAGGCTCAATGATGCTTTCATCTGAAGAAAATATTAAGAAAGCCAGAAGAGTCAGGAAGATGTTTGGGGGAGGAATGCGTCAAATCGGGCTATTGGCCGAAGCTGCTTCCTTTGCAGTTGAGCATCATGCAAGTTTACTCGAAACAGACCATTACAGAGCTCGAAGACTGGCTGAAATAATCAGCAAAAACGATGCATTTGAAATCGATCGCATGAGTGTGCAAACAAATATTCTACTATTTGATGTTGTGGATAAAACTGCAGAAGAATTTCTCCGGATTCTCGAAACAGCCGGAATAAAAATGACCGCTTTCGGACCACAAACCATCAGAGCAGTTTTCCACTTTCAGATTACAGATGAAGATTTCAACGTCGTAACACACTTTTTCGAAAATTATGTGAACTATGATTGAGGCGGAGACTAAGGTTTAGGTTTAGGTAAAGAAGTTGAGAAGGTTGAAAGTACTAAGCTGAAAGCTCAAAGGATTAAATTCGAAGCATACGAAATTCGAAAAATGTCATTTCGAGGGTATTTTATTGCTAATGCTAAAAGTGTAGGAAAATGCCTCTAATCAAGTTCAGTCAAAGCTTACCCGAGAAATCTCCCAAGCCTGATTTGAGGTTTAGGTTAAGGTGGCGCTGCACTGCCGTGTCCCGATTATCGGGGAGCGGACACTGAGCCTGGACGAAGTGGGAGACGAAGTGTTGAGGTTGTTGAAATGCAGTTTGGCAGTGAGTAAGCCCTTCGGCTCCGCTAAAAGTTTAGAATCTTGCCAAGGAGAAACCATCAAGGTTTTTGAAACCTTGAGGGTTTGCCAATACAAGTAATGAGCCCGCTCCGAAAAGTTAATTATTAACCCTGCCTGCCGATGCAGTCAGGCAGGCACAAAGGCACGAAGTTTCACGAAGGTAAGTTATTGTTTTTATGTTTCAACAAATTACGCTTCGAGAGTTAATTTGGTACTTTTTGA
>SLDG01000304.1 GCA_007125355.1 Balneolales bacterium
GGCGCAATGGACTACCCCGCTGAATTCCAGTCTATGTCGCCCGCATTGCTGAATCATTTGGGTATCAGCAAGGTGATGACCATCACAAGCACATACGACCACCGGATTATTCAGGGTGCTGAGTCGGGGGCTTTTTTATCTAAAATTCACCAATTGCTTATTGGCAAAGAAAATTTCTATGAGGAAATTTTCAACGATTTGGATATCCCCTATGATCCCATTCCGTACGGCACTGACAACTACACAGGATTCTTAGATGGCGGTGGTGGCTCACTTGCCATGACAAAAAAAGCCATTTCGGTGATGAATCTCATAAATATGTACCGTACACACGGGCATATTACTGCGAACATCAACCCGCTTAAACACGGCCCCGGACACCACCCTGAGCTCGACTACGAATACCACGGGCTTACCATGTGGGATATGGACCGAGAGTTCTATTGCGGTGGCCTTGGAGGCCATGAAAAAGCTCCGCTACGTGATATTGTCACTCTCCTGCGGGATACCTACTGCGGCACTATTGGCTCCGAGTTCATGCATATCATGAACCTGACCGAACGCAACTGGCTCTCAGATACCATGGAGTCGAGTCTGAATCAGCCAAATCTTACAAAAGACCAAAAAAAGGCCATTTTGAGAAAACTCAATCAGGCATCGGCTTTTGAGGAATTTCTCCATAAAAAATATATCGGACATAAGAGATTTTCACTTGAGGGTGCAGAATCTGCAATTCCTTTAATCTACTCCATGCTTGAAAAATCCGGTGATTACGGCGTTGAAGAAGTTGTTTTCGGGATGGCGCACAGAGGGCGTTTAAATGTTCTTGTAAATATCATGGGGAAATCCTACAAGCAGGTTTTCTCCGAATTTGAAGGAAATATCGATCCGGATTCATCCCAGGGTTCAGGCGATGTGAAATATCACCTTGGAACAGAAGGTACATTTGAAACCGGGGATGGTAAAAAAATTAAGCTTCAATTGATGCCAAATCCGAGCCATCTGGAATCTGTTAATCCGGTTGTAGAAGGTGCTGTTCGTTGTAAACAGGATAAATACGACGACGAAAATGCTGGTCACAAGGTAATTCCATTGCTCATCCACGGTGATGCCGCTTTTGCGGGTCAGGGTGTTGTTGCTGAAACGCTTAATATGTCGCAGTTAGACGGCTACAAAACCGGTGGTACTATTCATTTGATTATCAACAATCAAATCGGTTTCACTACCTTGCCGAAAGACGGACGTTCAACACGATATGCCTCTGACCTCGCAAAAATGATTCTCGCCCCGATTTTCCACGTTAATGGAGATGACCCCGAGGCGTGTGTTCATGCAATGAATCTCGCTTTAGAATACCGACAAAAATTTGGGAAGGATGTTGTAATTGACCTTATGTGCTACCGCAAGCACGGCCACAACGAAGGCGATGAACCGGCATTTACTCAGCCCGGGTTATATCAGGAAATTAAGGGACATAAACCTGTTAGAGAGGTCTATACTAATCAACTCATTCGCAAAGGTGAGTTTTCTCAGGAAGAGGTCGATGAAATTTTCAAAGAATTTGACGAACTCCTTGATGCCGCATTTGAAGAGGCAAAGAGTATCCCAAAATATGAAGTCAAAGACGAGAATATTGCGCGGAAGTCATCCAGGCAATCCGAGCGCGAAAAAGCGGTAACTACAGATTGGGATACCGAAAAATTCAATGAGCTCGCAGTGAAATTGAATAAGGTTCCTAACGACTTCGATGCGAATCCCAAATTACTTAGAATTCTTGCTAAACGAACCGAAATCGTTGAGAAAAATCAACGGAAAATTGAATGGGGATATGCCGAGGCACTTGCGTTTGCCACACTCCTTGAAGACGGAATTGATATACGACTTGCAGGTCAGGATTCGGAAAGAGGAACGTTCTCGCACCGGCATTCTGTGCTGCATGGTACAACTACCGATCAGGTATTCACTCCATTAAATAACTTATCGGATACCCAAGCCAAATTCCGCGTTTACAACAGTTTGCTAAGCGAATTTGCCGCGCTTGGATTTGAATTTGGTTACAGTGCATCTGACCTGAACGCCCTTGTAATTTGGGAAGCTCAGTTTGGTGATTTTGTGAATGGCGCGCAAATTATTATTGATCAGTACATTTCGGCCAGCGAGGTAAAATGGAGACAAAGGTCAAACGTAATGATGCTCCTGCCTCATGGATATGAAGGACAGGGACCGGAACATTCATCCGGCAGAATGGAGCGTTTCCTGCAACTCTGCGCTGAAGATAATATGAGAGTGATAAACTGTACTACTCCGGCTCAATTTTTCCATTTAATCAGGCGTCAGGCACTTTCCGAGGTCAAAAAGCCAACAATCGTATTTACACCAAAGAGTCTGTTACGGCATCCGCTTGCGGTATCTAAAACCGAGGAACTCGCGAATGGTAAATTTGAATATGTGTTGCCGGATTCTGAAATCACTGCGGATAAAAAGCCGAAAAAGGTTGTTTTCTGCTCAGGAAAGGTTTACTACGACCTCTACTCAAAACGCATAGAAGACGAAAACGACGATGTTGCCTTAGTGCGCCTTGAGCAGCTCTATCCATTCCCGGATTCTGATATCAATGAAATTCTTAGTGCATACAAAGATGCGAAAAAAATAGTTTGGTGTCAGGAAGAGCCCCGAAATATGGGCGCGTGGAGATATGTAAGAGCGCGATTCGAAAATGAGTTGCAAAAAGGCCAAACCTTGAGTTACGTGGGAAGAGATCCTTCGGCCTCACCGGCTGCCGGATCCGCTAAACTCCACAATGCCGAGCAGGAAAAAGTGGTTAAGGATGCGTTAGCGGTTTAAGGCACTTAATATTGGATGAGTCTTTAGATTTAATCAATAATTTATCTTAAACCTTATAAACTAAGGTAATTTCGATTCTGACATGATTAGTATAACAGTTCAATGAATCTTTGTTATTAATGTTAAGGTTAGTTGTAGCAGCTGTCCGTATAAAAAGTATCAATGTCTATTGTCAATAGATTAGTTGTATAGTTTGTGGTTATATACTTATGTTCAGGTCAAATTTTAATCATAAATTTTACTGTAAATCACGAGGTTCTTAAAAAAACTTTTTTTTACAAAAAAATAATTGCCCCCCCCTTATTTATTTGTATTATACCTGCAGAAGATACGTTTTTTATTAATAATTTGTAAAAAAATAGCTAATTTAGCGCGCTACAATTTACCACAATATTTGTAATCTAATTATCATCAATATGAAACAATTGAGTCTTACGCTCATTATTGTATCTAGCGTTTTAATAGTCTTCTTGCTTCTTAGGCTCTTACATAAGCAAGATTTTAAGTTACAAGTAAACCCAAAAAGCAATATATCTTATTTAGGTTACTTCCCATCGGAAGATGAATTCATTGACAACTCGCAGCTAATGGTTGTCAGAGCTGATATAGAAGAAGATATTGTTATTGTTTGGAATCAAGGAAATCAGTCGCTATATCAATTTGACCTTCAGGGTAAATACATCCGAACTGTTACCAAAAGAGGACATGGTCCGGGCGAAGTACTATATGTTTCGGGCATTGCATTAGATAATGGTTACATAGTACTTAATGATCAAGCAAAATTCATGTTTCACTTGTACGATTATTCGGGCAATTTTATCCGCTCCGTAGAATACAGAGAAACCATTTTGATGGATATTGCATATAGCCACCCGTTTTTAATTGGTCAAAACGCTTTATCTATTTCTGACGATATAAAGAATGAACATAGCGTTGCATACATCTATAATCTTGAAAATGGTGAATTGGTTAGTGATGTTAGTCTGGACTTAAATCATTTCAATCCGAACAATCGGATGGTTAATCTGGTTGCAACGAATCAACATTTTCTATTGGCTCCAAAAGCTGGGAAAAAAGTCTATAAATTAGAAGCAAGCAGTGGAAAGCTTAAAAATGTGTACGAATTTAGTGGATATGATTTTGATAACCTGCGTGAGCGTTTAACAAATTTATTCGATTTTAGTAGCCCAAATTTGATCATAGATATGGTGTCTGATGAATCCGGGTATTTATTGGCTGTAAACGGTACAGCCAGAAAAGTACTTAGAATGGATTCAGACTTTAACTTAGTTGATATTCTGAGATTTGAAGATTCTATTTCATTTTATGAAAATGAATATTTAAGAAGCATATCAGCTGCTGGAAATCAGCTATATATACTTAATGGTCAAGGTGATGGAATTATCCACATCTTTAATTACTAACATAACACAATAAATCAATGAAAAAGATTAAAAAACACTCTATATTAATATTTCTAATAGCTAGTATATCAGCCATAGCGCTAATTGCTATTGAAGAATATGTAACTGATTTTTCAGTACAAACTTTCGACAATCAAATACAATTGGTGTCATGGGGTGATAGAGAAAAACCAGCTGACTGTTCTTTAGTAAGTGACGGTGAAGGGTGTAAGAGCTATCCAACAAATTGCGGCGGCGGCGGTTGGGGTGCTGTGACAATTTGTAAAGTATTCTGTGAATCAGGCCATAGTTTTTCTTGTAAAGAAAATAGTGACTTAGAAATTGCAAGTGAAGAAAATGCAAGTTGTTCAAACTTACTAGCGATGGTTGACTAAGATCTTTAATTTCAGATATGAGTTAAATCTCATATCTGAAATTTTCAAAAAGTATTATATTATTTTTTTGGATTCTTAGAATAAGACAATGCTTTTTTGCGTCTTAAAAGAAAAGAAAATAAAAGCTCGGTTTTTTTAAAATGAATAGAATTAAGTAGGCTCTTTATTATTTCTCTTTTTGACATAAACAATTCGAAATTAATGACTTTTGTGATAAATTTTATGAGATTACCTACTCAAACGTATGCCGCCACAAATACCAATTCCCGGGATCGACCTCAGGATTGGTTTCGGATTCAATCACAGTCGGCTCCGGACCGATTTTATGAATACTTTTACCGTTGGATGTAAGGATTTCCACAGACAAATTAAAATCTATATTTGGTATGGATACGGCAAATTTACCATCTGAATTTTCCTCAACGAGCAGTTCAGGTAACTCTGTGCTGTAGAGATAAAGGTCAAATAATCCTTTTAGGCCTATACCAGAGTAGGTTTCAAAGAAAGATCGCAGCTCTTCTGTACTCGTGTACTGATATCGGTTTTGCAGGGCAAAGGCACGCAGAAGGTTCATGAATGTCCCGCGACCCATCACAAAAGATAAGGTGTGCATAAAATATGCTCCTTTGTAGTACACATCGTGGTTGTACACTTCTGCAGAGGTTACGTTTTCACCGGGGATAATCGGCTGATGATTTCTGATGAATCCTTTGTATTCAGCTATTTTTGCATGGTACGTTTCCTCGCTGAAATAATCCCATAAAAACAACGCGTCAGTGTAGGTTGTAATCCCCTCATGAATCCAAAAATCGGCCCAATCGCTAACAGTTATCAGATTTCCCCACCATTCGTGGATTAACTCATGCAAAAGCAGCCAATCGTAGGCTTTCCCGTCTATAACGGTGTATCTGAAATCATTTCCATAGGAGTTTATGGTTTGGTGTTCCATCCCCAAATAATCGGTTTGTACAAGACCGAATTTTTCTGATGTAAAGCCATATTCGCCATAATAAACACGCATCTGCTTAAGCTTTTGAATGGTGATTTCGAGCAGCTCCCCTGCCCTGTGCTTATCCTGTGGCAGTACGTAAAAAATTACCGGTACTACGGTTCCGTCTTCTGCCAGATATTTGTCTTCAACCGTTTCAAACAAACCGATATTTATACTCACATTGTAATTGTGTATGGGATATCGTGTTTTCCAATGCCAGGTGTGCCAGTCAGAATCGCGCACGGTTCTTTCTTGCAATAGCCCATTTGAAGCCACTTTGTATGGTTTTGGCACCGTAATATTCAGAGAAACACTGTCGGCTCTCGAAACCGGATGATCTTTGGCCGGGAACCAGATTTTTGCGCCTTCAAGCTGACACGAAACGCCCACCCAATGGTTCCCCTCGCTATCCACAGACCAGTTAAATCCCCCTTCCCACGGCGGCCTGACCGCAACCGGCGGATGTCCTGAATACTCCACCCGAAGCTGGACTTTTTCATCCTTCGAAATCTCGTTTGTTAGAAACACAAAAAGTTTATCCTCTTCATGGCTAAACTGTGCTGGCACTCCATTCTCATACACATTGGTGACTTGGTAATTTCTGACCAAATCCAGCTCAATGACAGACGCGTCATCTACAAGTCCATACACATGCACATCCGTAAATCCCTCCAGGAACTTATTATCAGGATCAATTTTGAGATTAAGGCTGTAATAATGGATATCGAAAGATTTCTGATACTCACTGAGTACACCACCGGATGACCAGTTTTGACCTGCCACGTTAGAAAACATCCCAAACAGCAAAAAAAGAAACAAGAAAAACCGGGATTCATGTTTTGGGATGTTGATCTCAGTCGCCATAAAAATCAATCCCTTCTCTGCCACTCATTATTAAAACGATCAACATCAGGAAAGTGCTGATCAGGGTCGATTTCAACTTTTACCACGCCTGTTACAGGTAAACTGACTTCAGTTTTTCTGTTCCCCTCAAGCCATATATCCTGAGAAATTCTTTTGTCGATAGTTTCTTCATCCTCAAGTGTAACTCTGAGGAGCACAGGCATGGGGACATCACCTAAATCTTTTATAATTATTGTGGTTTCGCCGGAAGATTCTTGCACATCATACACTTTTTGATCCAGTGTCCAGGTTTCGTAATACCAGGCCCGCCAAAACCACTCAAGGTCTTCGCCGCTTACGCGCTCATACGTATTAAACATATCCCACGGATAGGGATGCTTGAACGCCCATTCACGCATGAATGTATGGTAGGCATCCCAAAAAACCTCATCACCGAGTACACCTCTTAGCGCTACAAGAACCGAAGCAGGCTTGGGATACGAGGCCACTCCATAAGCCTGTTGCGTATAATGGAAATCTGACCATCGCATTATCTCACCTTCCCATCCGGTCATGGCAAAATTTATGTAAGAACGTTGCGTATTCGTGTGCTTTTCCATTTGGGGATAGTAATCCTTTCGGGCATGGTCGGTTTTAAATACCGTGTTACCTTCATCTATCCAGGTGTAGCGGCGCTCGTTGGTGCTTACAATCATGGGCATCCACATGTGGGCTATTTCGTGGGCTGTAACGCTGTAGAGTCGCCACGCGCCCAGGTGGTTATAGTCGCCGATTACGGTCATCATCGGGAATTCCATACCACCGCCAATAATGTTCGCACCCTCAACGGCCGTCATGTGCGGCCACGGATAAGGCATATCGGCCAATTCTGATAAAAATGTAACAGAATGCATGGCATAAAGTGCACTTTCTCTCCA
>SLDG01000172.1 GCA_007125355.1 Balneolales bacterium
ACAGAGAAAATTTGCCCTTCCTCAACATTCAGGCTTAAATCCTGCAGGGCTTTGAGGCCGCCGAAACTTTTGCTTATATGTGTAATTTCCAGAAATGCCATAATTATACTTTTTTGGTATGATGTCTGGAAAAAAGTCCTGAGGGTTTAACCCAAAGCACGAGAACTATCACAAGCAGGGCAAAAACGGATTTAAATTCCACCGAAATATAATACCCGTAAATATTTTCGGTGATGCCGAGAATGTAGCCGCCAAGTATAATTCCCGGCAGGTTTCCAAATCCCCCTAAAACAGCAGCGGCAAATCCTTTTAAGAGCGGGTCCCACATCATATTCGGATCGAGGGTTGTAACCGGCGCGATAAACAACCCCGCCACGGCTCCGACAATTGAACTAATGCCAAAAGAAAGTGACATTATTTTGTTTGTGGGGATGCCGTTTATTTTCGCCGCCATACTGTTTTGCTGCGTTGCCTTCATGGCAATTCCGGTTTTTGTGGATGACAGGAACCACCAAACTACGAGCATCAACAAAATTGCCGCGAGAATAGTAGCGAGACCAAGCTCGCTGATTACAACATCCCCGAAATTATACGTTTTACGGTCAGAAAATGGGAGGCTCAACCTTCGTTGGTCAGATCCAAATTTCCATCCCGCAATTCCATACAACACCATCTGGAAACCCAATGTTATGATGATGAGGCTTAGGATATTCGGGTTTTTCGCCCTTCTGATGAATACGAATTCGAAAAATATACCAAGCAGAAAAGCAAACGCGATGGCTCCGGTAAATGCAAACAGAAAGCCATAGCCGTGTACGGCAAGAATTACGAAAGCGATGTACGATGAAATCATAGCCATTTCGCCTTGCGCAAAATTAGGTACTTCGCTGGCTTTGTAGATTATGCCCATAGCAAGCCCCATGAGCGCATAAATGCTGCCTACAACAATTCCGCTAATGATAATTTGTAGCATAGGATTAAAAGGGCCAGGTTTTCCAGTAAATTTTGCAACGAATCCAAAGGCCGTACAGGCCAAGTGGTTCGAAAATAACGATCAGCATCAGGGCAAGTCCGGTGAGAATCCAGGTGATGTTCGGCATACCGGAGCGTGTCATAAAAGTTTCTGAAAACCATTCGAACATGGGGCCAAGAATGGGAATAAGCTGAATGCTTTCGGCTTGCAGCATCAATAGTGTAATTACAACTGCACCGAACACGGAACCGAGAATGGTTCCAAGCCCACCTACCACCACCATCGCGAGGTATTGAATAGACAGCACAAAGTTGAACTGGCCGGGATTGATAAATCCGATTAATACTGCCCAAAGCCCACCGGCAATACCGGCGTAAAATGCGCTTATTGCGAAGCTCATGGTTTTATAGCGAGCCACATTTACCCCCATTGCCGATGCTGCTATATTGCTGTCTCTAATCGCCTGAAAGGCGCGGCCTGTTTTACTTCTCAGAATATTTCTGGCCGCTACACCAGAGATGATCAGGGGGATGAGAATCAGAAAGTACACTTCGGTCTCATTTATTATTCGGGTAAAACCAAAATCGGCACCCCGAACCGATAGCCCCATGTGACCGCCAAATAAATCGATACGGCCGATTATCACTTCAATAGCTAACCCAAAAGCAAGTGTAGCGATTGCAAGATAAGGGCCTTCGAGCCTGAGAGCGGGGATGCCGAGCACCACGCCAAATAAAGCGGCAATAATGGCACCAAGTACCAAAGCAACCGGAAACGGAATCCCTGAACTTTGTAAAAGCACCGTAATGTAGGCTCCGATTGCTACAAAACCTGCATGTCCCAGCGAAATCTGACCGGTATTACCAACCAGGATATTCAATCCGAGTACAACAATAATATTTACACCAATCAGGCTGGCAACATATACATAATACGATGGAGCTATAAATGGAAAAACAACAAGAGACACCAAGAGCAGGAAAAACCAGGTTTTCAAGCCTGCTCCTTTCAGGAACTGCACGTCTTCATAGTAATCTCTTTTCATATCCATAGGTTAAAAGCGCTTTTTCTAAAAATACATGTACTTCTATTCGGTTTTAAAGAGCTAACAGACAACGATACAACGTACGCTGCCGTATCTCCTTATTTAAAAGAATAGCTGATATTAATATAATTTAGCCTCACTTTGAAATACTTTTTTTGCTTATAAATGGCCTATGCCTGACTAAAACAAAGTGACGATTTATATTTAATTAAAATTTATTAATATTATGTTGTCATTAACATAGCTTTTCCTTATTTTTTTATTGAAATATATAATTCACAGAATATGGTTAATCATACTCAGACGACAAATCTTAATTACGAAATGCAATAAATAGACTATTAATACGCATTGAAGAACATTTATTTCATATTATTAGTACTACTATCAGGATTCAGCTCTTCTTATTCTTTGAGTGAGCACGAGAGTATTTTTTATGAAAATTATTTAATATATTATTCAGAAAATGACAAACAGCTTGCTAAAAGTTTTCGCTTTGACCCACTAAATGGTAAAAGTGTGTGGGTACGGGATATAAGTTCGTTTGGAGAAACTATTGAAAGCAACATTTCTTCTCAGGAAGATATTGGTGTTTTGAGAGTACCTTATTACTCCAGCAGCCTTACATTTGAACTTGCAACAACATTTGAGACAGATACAAACAATCAGTTCAGTTTTCGATTAATAGGGCAAGAAAATGAGTTTAGTCCATGGTCATTTTCTAATACCAGAACGTATTACCATCTGGAACCGGGCACATACACCCTACTTGCCAGAGCAAAAAACAATGTTGGTGATATAAGCCATGTACAAGCACTCCAAATTCGTGTTACACCACCTTGGTATCGTTCATGGTATGCGGGTGTTTTCTACTTTATAGGTGGAATTACAATTTTTGCATTCGTTTTTAAAGTAAGAGCCAGAAAAACAGCAAAAAGGAGATATCAATTTCAAAATGAAATCAAAATCAGAACAGAAATGCTTAAAGAACAAGCAAATGAGCTGAGACAGCAAAAAGAAAAATTCGAAAAAACGAATGAAATAAAAACACGTCTTCTTCGCTTTGCTGCTCATGATTTGAGAAATCCTATTACAGCTATAATGGGATATTCCCGAATCTTACAAACAGAGGAAGACCCTGAATTAAGGCACGAATACGCTGAGCTCATTCATGATATTTCAGGAAAGATGTATAAGATTGTCCAAAACATGCTTGCATCAGGTTTGCGTGATGAAGAAAGTTTTGATCTGGATTTGGCTGTTGTTGATGTGCCAACAGTCATTGAGCGTATATCTAAGCAATATCAGATTTTTCTTAAGCAGAAAAATCAATCAATCAATATTGAGGTCGAAGACGATATCCCGGAAGTGTTGGCAGACGAAACAAGAATAACTGAAGTTCTTGAAAATATCCTGAGTAATGCCCTGAAATTTTCGCCTGAAGGCTCTGAAATTGATATAAAAGCATTTCGCAAACCTGATCTTAAAAGCCGCAAAATGAAAGTAAATATTACTGTTAGTGATAAAGGCCCGGGTTTTTCGGAAGCTGATCAGGAACTGGCCTTTAATGAATATCAAACATTATCTGCGAAACCGACCTCAAATGAAAGTTCAACGGGGCTCGGCTTATTTATAGTTAAGCAACTCGTTGCAGCCCACGACGGCAGAATCATTATTAAGAGCAATGAACCGGAGCCGGGTTCAACTATTGGGATTGTGCTTCCCGCGGCTTTTGTTGAGGTTGAAGAAACAGAGCCCGCTACTGCCTGACAAAAAGCGGGCCAATTATTTCGCCCTTTAGTAGCTGTTGAAAATCTTTTTCTATAAAGCCGGGGAATAATTCAGCCGTAGCAGCCTCTTCTGCACTAAACCATTTTAGCTCTTTGATCATTTGCTCCGCGTCGTTTAACTCTGGATCATTGCCAAGTTTTGCTTCGCCTTCGTAATTATCACACAAAAAATAGAATTCTATTGCATGCCAACCACCCTTTAGATATTCTGAGATATACAAAAGTCTGCTCGAATTTACCTTTAGACCGGTTTCTTCTAACATTTCTCTTTTAAGTGCTGTTTCGAGTGATTCGCTAAATTCAACGCCCCCACCGGGAGGCATCCAAAAAGAGTTTTCTCTGGTTGGTGACTTTATATTTACCATAAGTATTTTGGAATCTCTTACAACAATCCCACAAACACGTACCCGAACCTTGCCTTCAAATATATTCCGGGTTTTTGTACCCATAAAACGCAGTTAGCCTTTCTTATTTATCTTTGATGCGGCTTTTACGAACTGCACAAACAAAGCATGTGGCTTAACGACCTTACTCATTAACTCAGGGTGAAACTGTACGCCAACAAACCAAGGGTGTTCTTTGATTTCCACAATTTCAACTAAATTCCGGTCAGGATTTACTCCAGACAGAATCAGTCCACCCTTTTCCATTTCATCACGTAATTCGTTATTTAATTCAAATCTGTGACGATGCCTCTCATTGATTTTACTTTCTTTATACGCCTCGGCAGCTTTCGTTTTAGGCCGTAAACTGCATTCGTAAAGTCCCAATCTCATAGTGCCGCCTGTTTCTAATTGATCACGTTGATCGGGCATGACATCTATCACAGGATAAGGCGTTTCCGGGTCAAATTCCGTACTGTTGGCATCTTTCCATCCCATAACGTTTCTGGCAAATTCAACTACGGCACATTGCATCCCTAAACAAATCCCAAAAAACGGAATATTCTGCTCTCTTGCATAGCGCACGGAAACTATTTTCCCTTCAATCCCCCGATGTCCGAAGCCGGGAGCAACCAAAATCCCGTGTAATTCTCCCAGCTTTTTATGTACATTCTCCTGGGTGACCTCATCACTTTGTACCCATTCAATTGAAACCTTGCATTCGTTAACTGCTCCGGCATGAATGAGCGCCTCAACAATTGAAATATACGCATCGTGGTGCTCCACATATTTCCCAACCAAGCCAATTTTAATGGTTTTAGATGGATTTTTTATGGCATCCACAAATTTCTTCCAGCTTTTTAAATCAGGCTTTTCATCACACTTTAAGCCCAGTTTTTTGATCACTTGCGTATCTAATCCCTCATCAAGCATCATAAATGGGACTTCGTAGATACTTTCAGCATCGATGGACGCGATGACATCTTCGACCTCCACGTTACAGAACTGTGCAATTTTTCTTCTGATACCTAAATCTAACGGCACTTCTGCTCTGCAAACCAGAATATCGGGTTGGAGCCCTATTTCATAGATGGTTTTAACCGAATGCTGGGTTGGCTTGGTCTTCAGTTCACCGGCAGCTTTAAGATAAGGAACCAAAGTAAGGTGAATGGAAAGTGTGTTTTGCTTACCCACATCATACCGTAACTGCCGCATCGCCTCAATGTAGGGCAGGCCTTCGATGTCGCCCACAGTACCACCAACTTCCACAATCACGATATCCTGATCTCCTGTTTCCCCCAGCTCAAGAACGCGGGATTTAATTTCATCGGTGATGTGAGGAATAACCTGAACAGTTTTACCGAGATATTTCCCTTCCCTCTCCTTTTTGATCACATCAAAGTAAATACGGCCGGTGGTTACATTATTTTTTTGGGATGTGGATACGCCTAAAAATCGTTCATAATGTCCGAGGTCAAGATCGGTTTCCGCACCGTCATCGGTTACATAAACTTCTCCGTGCTCGTAGGGATTCATCGTGCCGGGATCTACATTTATGTAGGGATCGAGTTTTTGGATGGTAACTTTAAGGCCTCTGGCTTCTAATAATTTACCAAGTGAAGCGCAGATAATCCCCTTACCTAAAGATGACGTTACTCCCCCGGTTACAAATATGTATTTAGTTGACATAAAAAGGATAATTGGCAGGTCTTTGGTTCGGGAAAAGATAGGCTAATCCACCACTTGAATCAAATAAGAAAAGTATGATTTTGGGGAATTCTACCTATTACCCTGCTCCAGCCAATTAATAGCTCCATTCAGCTTTTTCCATTGGAGGATCAAAAAGATAAGATTTATAGCAAAAACAATAATAATAATATTAAACACGGTTTGGCTGAGCTGAGTGATATCGTAATAAAAGCTATATCCGAAAAATAAAACCACGCCTAAGTTTACAGCCATAAGAATAAACATACGCTTGAAGCGACCCTTCAGGCGTGATATTTTTTCGCCCGTCGACATATTTGCAGTATCGCTGCCTATTTGAAGTTCTATAAATGCCAGAATCCGTTTTTCTTTATCTGTAATATTTTCCATTTCAATTTCTCGATTTTATGGCTCGCTCTATGGCATCCCTCACTAAATCATTAGACCCGCCGGCGCCTTTAAGCACATCATAAAGTTGATAAAGCCCGAGCATGGCCACAATGCACCCGATTAGGCTTAATGTGGCCGCAAGAAACATGGGAGTAACAAGATTAAGTATAGAAACAAGCGTTACGACCAAACCCAAAATTATCTGAGAAACAGCACTTACAACATAAAATACATTTATGGCTGAAAGCTTCCCGGATATACTTTTCAAAAAAGACTTTTTGGGGTGTCTGTTCTTCTTCTTAAATGTTACGTTCTTTGGATCCGAACGATTCATAACCTGTCTGATATATTCTGCTTTAAGGTAAAATAAGAACTAAATAGATTTTATTATAATTCAACGTTAGTAATTCTTTTTATGTTCTGCACACCCATGCAAAATCCTTATTTTAATGTGTTAATGAACGTACTTAATTATCCAACATTGATTCATTTAATGCAAGAAGAAGAACTTTATATTTACGGGATACATCCGGTTACAGAGGCTTTACAGCAGGAGCAAACAAAAGTTGACCGGGTTTTTATAAAAGACGGTATACGCTCAAAACATATCAGTACCTTACAAGAAACGGCATCATCACGTAGAGTGCCTGTAGTATTTTGTCAAGGCAGGAAATTGGCAGATATGGTTGGCAGAGTTAACGATCAGGGCGTAGTTGCACGTATTTCCCCTGTATCTTATACCGAGTTAGAGGATTGGCTTGATTCTATAGACATCAAAAAAAATCCTTTTGTGCTTGTTTTGGATGAGATTGAAGATGTACATAATTTCGGTGCCATTTTGCGAACATCGGCCGCAGCCGGAGCTGATGCTGTTATTATTCCCAAACACAGGCAAGCACCTGTAAATGCAACTGTTTATAAGACCTCTGCCGGTACTGCGGGAAAAATACCAATCATCAGAGTTACTAACATTAATCAAACCATTTCTACGCTGAAAGATGCCGGATTCTGGGTTGCCGCGCTCGATAATTCAGGAAAGCAAACTATCTGGGATGCTGATTTCAACTCCCCTATGGTGCTTTTAATCGGAAGTGAAGGAAGCGGGATACGCAAAAAAACCATGGAAGCCAGCGATTTTATACTTCGCATACCCATGTCTAATAATGTTGAATCGCTTAATGCTTCGGTAAGTGCCTCTGTTTTGATGTACGAGATTATCAGAAGGCGCAGTAAAAAATAAAAGCCGGCAATCATTGTGACTACCGGCTTAATCTATTACGAATTTAAGGCAGAGAACTTTACTTCTTCTCTTTATCCTCGTCAGCTGACTCGTCGCTGTCTGCTTTATCGTCAGCAGGTTCTTCTGAAGTTTTAGCTTTCTCTGCTTTAACTTCTTCAGCTTTTTTAGGCTCTTCTTTGACTTCCTCTTTAGCTTCTGTCACGGTTTCTTCAGCCTCTTTGGTTTCAGCTTTAGTTTCCTCAACAGTTTCTGCTTTCGCTTCTTCTGCTTTAGTTTCAGCTTTTGTCTCTTCTGCTGCTACAGCAACTTCAGGCTCTTTTTTAGCTTTGGTTTCTTCTGCTTTTGGTTGCTCTTTTTTCTCAGGTGCTGCTACAGAAGTAGTAGCTTTCTTTCTACCGGCACGTCTTGTACGCTTTTTCTTGGTTTCCTTACCCTCCGGCTTCACGTCATTGAAATCAACGAGTTCTATCATTGCCATAGGAGCACCGTCACCGGAACGTTCACCGAGCTTGATTACTCTGGTGTAACCACCGGGTCTGTCACTGATTTCAGGGATTACATCCTCAAAAAGAGTCTTTATAGCCTCCTTGTCATTCAGGAATTTGAATATCTGACGTCTGCTCGGAGTTGAATCGTCTTTGCGGGCACGAGTGATAACAGGTTCGATATATCTCCTGAGTTCTTTTGCCTTGGCAACCGTAGTAACAATTCTTTGATTTTTTATAAGTGCGGAAGACAATGCACGCATGGTAGCCAGTCTGTGTGAACTGGTTCTGCCAAGCTTTCTTCCTCTTACCTGATGGCGCATGAGTTTAGTTCCTTCTAATTATTTTTTTTCTTTGTCAAGATACTTGGAAACATCCATACCGAACTGCAGGTTCTTTTCTTCAACTACTTCTAAAAGTTCAGCAAGAGACTTACGACCGAAATTTCTGAATTTCAGTAACTCAGATTCGTCTTTCTCTACCAATTCACCGATGGTGTGGATACTTGCAGACTTAAGGCAGTTGTAAGCCCGCACACTAAGGTTTAAATCCTCAATGCTCGTTTTAAGCAGATTTGCAATACGAAGCGATTCTGCATCTACTTCGTCTTCTTCCTGTGTAAACGGCTCGTCTATGGTTTCCGTAATAAATTTTTCGATATGATCTTTGAGTATCTTACCTGCAATGGTAAGTGCTTCTTTCGGATTAATTGATCCGTCTGTTACCACTTCCATAGTAAGTTTCTCATAATCTGTTTTTTGGCCAACACGTACGTTGGTTACATCATACTTTACCGACTTAATTGGCGTAAAGATAGCATCTATAGGAAGAACACCTATATCTGATTCCTCATCAGCGGTATTGTCTTCAGCGGTAACGTAACCTCTGCCGCGGCCGAGTCTCAGTTCTACTTTGATATTACCATCTTCGGCGAGTGTAGCGATTACGTGGTCAGGATTTAGTACAGTGTATTCTGCACTTGCATTGTTGATATCCTTAGCCGTGAACGTACCAGGACCCTGAATTTCAACATTAATAATACCTGAGCTTTGCTCAATTTGCTTGAATCTAACGCCTTTGAGGTTCAGGATGATATCATAAACATCCTCAGAAACTCCTTTAATACTTGAATACTCGTGCTTTACGCCATCGATTTTGATGGCAGTAATAGCAATACCGGGTAGCGAAGAAAGGAGTACTCTTCTGAACGAATTACCGATGGTTACCCCGTAGCCTCTTTCAAGTGGTTGTAACACAAAACGGCCATAGGTGTCTGTGCTTTCTTCAACAACCAAGCTATTGGGCATTTGGAGATTTGAATTACTCATAAATATGCTTCGGTTTAAATGTAAAAACTGTTGTTACTTGGAGTAGAGCTCGACAATAAGCTGTACGTTGATATTTTCAGGTATATCCTCAAATTCCGGATAATTCAAAAATCTACCTGACATCGACTTTTTATCGATTTCGAGCCAATTGTAACGATTTTTTGGAGCGACATTCAATGATTCGCTAATCATGTCGACACCTTTAGACTTCGGGCGTATTGAAATAATATCGCCGGGCCTTAGAGCGTATGATGGAATATTTACCACAATACCATTTACAACTACATGCTTGTGAGTTACGAGCTGTCTTGCTTGTCTCCTTGTTCTTGCAAACCCAAGTCTGAATACGGTATTATCAAGACGGGCTTCCAGGAATTTCATAAGATTTTCACCTGTTACGCCTTCTTTGGCATTAGCCTTCTTGAACAGATTACGGAACTGACGTTCCAACAAGCCGTATGTATATTTAGCTTTCTGCTTTTGCTCAAGCTGTATTGCATATTCCGATTTCTTTTGAAATCTTGAACGTCCATGCTGACCCGGACCGTAGGGTTTACGCTCGAGAGCCTTACTAAAACCAAAAATTGGTTCTTTAAAACGGCGTGCTTTCTTTTGCTTTGGTCCTGTATATCTTGCCATGCTGTGCTGTTAATTAAATAGGATTATTTTAAACTCTTCTTCTTTTCGGAGGACGGCAACCATTGTGTGGTATTGGTGTAGTATCTTTAATTGAATCAATTTCAATACCGATAGTTGCTAACGCTCTGATTGCTGCTTCTCTTCCTGTACCCGGGCCTTTTACGAATACGTTTACTTTTCTCAAGCCCATATCATAAGCAGTGCGGGCAGCTGCCTCTGCACTCAACTGGGCTGCGTATGGTGTATTTTTACGTGATCCTTTGAAGCCTTGGTTCCCGGCTGATGACCATGATATGGTGTTGCCGGCAGCATCTGTAATTGTAACAATCACGTTGTTAAACGTAGCCTTAATAAAAACCATCCCATTCGGATCGGCCAGTTGCTTTTTTTTCTTTTTAGCCGCTGCTGCGGTTTTTGCTTGTCGTTTTGCCATTGTTCTGCCTAAATATTATTACTTACGTGGAGCTGCCTTCTTACCTGCAACCGTACGACGACGGCCTTTTCGCGTTCTGGCATTAGTTTTAGTACGCTGTCCTCTAGCCGGGAGTCCCTTACGGTGACGCAGACCACGATAGCAGCCGATATCCATTAATCGCTTAATGTTACCGTTTACTTCTGATCTGAGTGATCCCTCGACCTTGAAATTAGCTTCAATATACTTTCTGATTTCAATAACCTGATCATCTGACCAGTCTGAAACTTTGGTTTCTCTTGAAATTCCAAGTTCATCGAGAATGTTCTGAGCGCGTGTACGGCCAATACCAAAGATGTAGGTTAAGCCAATCTCACCACGCTTTTGTTTTGGTAAATCTATACCTGCAAGTCGAGCCATAGGTTATATCTGATTTTTAAATTAGCCCTGACGCTGTTTGTGGCGCGGGTTACTTTTATTAATAACGTAAATTTTTCCTTTTCTGCGAACAATTTTGTCGCTTGAAGCTCTTTTACGAACTGAAGACTTCGTTTTCATAATCTTTTATTATTTATATCGATATGTGATTCTTCCTTTTGTCAGGTCGTAGGGCGACATTTCCACAGTTACTTTATCACCGGGGAGAATTTTTATGTAAAACATTCTCATTTTTCCCGATACATGCGCCAATATTTCGTGTCCGTTTTCCAACTCAACACGGAATTGCGCATTAGGTAATGCTTCAATGATTGTGCCTTCCTGCTTAATGGGCTCTTGTTTAGCCATGTACTTCTAATTGATCAATTCGAATTTTGGTTATCTCCTCAATATACTCAAAAGTACTTAAAATTTCAGCACTTCCTTCCCTTACAACGATATCGTGCTCGTAGTGGGCCGACTTGCTTCCATCGGTTGAAACAATTGTCCATCCGTCTTTAAGCGTCTTTACTTTCCAGGTTCCCATATTTATCATTGGCTCAATTGCCAAAGTCATACCGGACCGCAATCTCTTGCCTGTACCCGGTTTTCCAAAATTAGGAACCGAAGGATCTTCGTGCAGTGCGCGGCCAAGGCCATGCCCTACAAGGTCTCTGACAACGCCATATCCTTTTTCTTCGCAATGCTGTTGAACGGCAGAGGAGATATCTCCAATTTTGTTTCCGTGAACAGCTTTATTAATACCAAGATAAAGTGACTCCATCGTAGTTTTAAGAAGCTGCATGGTTTCTTCGTCGCATTCACCTACTACAAATGTATATGCTGAATCGCCGAAATATCCATTTTTTTCAACTCCGCAATCGATGGATACGATGTCATTTTCTTTCAATTCATACTCTCCCGGAAAACCATGTACCACCTGTTCATTAACAGAGATACAAAGTGTACCCGGGAAAGGATTTTTCCTGCCGCCGTAGCCTTTAAAAGCCGGGCGAGCATCATTCTTTTTGATATACTCTTCTGCTACTTTATCTAATTTGACGGTCTTTGTGCCCGGAGTAACATGTTTGGCCACTTCTGCGAGAGTTCTCGATACTATTTGAGCACTCTCTCTCATCAAATTTATTTCATTTTCGCTTTTGAGGTATATCATTACATTCGTCTTCTGCCTTTAATACGGCCTGTTTTCATGAATCCATCGTAATGACGCATCATTAAATGGCTTTCAACTTGTTGTAGCGTATCAAGGCCTACACCTACAATAATCAAGAGGCTTGTTCCTCCGTAGAACATTGCAAAGCCGGGTGTTACTCCGAAATTTGCTACAATAGCCGGTAATATGGCTACTGTTGACAGATAAAGTGATCCTGGGAATGTTATTTTTGTGAGAATATTATCAATAAACTCAACCGTTTGTTTACCCGGCCGTACACCCGGAATAAATCCACCCTGCCGCTTCATCGTATCTGCCATTTCCTTAGGATTAATTACAATGGCAGTGTAGAAAAATGTAAAAAACACACAGATTAAGAAGAATACAATGGAGTATGTCAATCCTGTAAAGTCACCTGACCATCTGGTCATCATTTGTACAGTTTCGTTGTTCGGGAAGAACATACCAACAGTACTTGGAATAAACATGATAGACTGAGCAAAGATAATTGGCATTACACCTGCAGCATTTACACGAAGCGGCAAATACTGGGTTGTACCACCATACACTTTTCTGCCGACAACACGGCGTGCATATTGTACAGGTATTCTTCTTTGTCCCTGTGTTAACAAAACAACACTTGCAGTTACAAGTATAAGAATTGCAACTTCTACCAATACAATAATCATATTGTCCTGTGTACGAACTTCGTTCATAAAGTTCGTAGGCAATGCTGCAATAATTCCAATCATAATCAGTAATGAAATACCATTACCGATTCCTCTTTCTGTAATTCTTTCACCCAGCCACATTACAAATACAGTACCCGCGGTAAGTACAATCATACAATTGATTATGAATGCGGTGTTACCAACTACAATGGCATCGGGCTGTGTGGCAAGCAGGTTAATACCAAAACCTATAGATTGAACCAATGTAATGAGAACTGTACCATACCTGGTTAATTGGTTAATTTTCCGGCGTCCTTCTTCACCTTCACGCTGAAGTTTCTGGAAATAAGGAACTACGGCACCCATCAACTGAATAATAATAGCAGCTGTAATGTAAGGCATAATACCAAGTGCAAATACACCGGCACGTGCAAACGCCCCCCCCACGAACATATCTATAAGTCCGAGGAAGTCTGTTGCCGGCCCTGCACCAGCATCTGCAAGCATAGTTGCATCCACACCGGGCATGGTAATGTAGGTACCTAATCTGAAAATTAGCAGAATACCTACGGTGTAGAGGATTCTGTTTTTCAGTTCCTCAATTTTGAAGATGTTTTGAAAGTTTTCTATCAATCTCATTAGAAACGAGCGATGTTAAGGTAATTAAACTGTTTTTACTGTTCCGCCTGCTTTTTCGATTTTCTCGATGGCAGTTTTACTGAAAGCGTGAGCTTCAACATTAATTTTTATGGTTAGCTCACCACGGCCCAGTACTTTGATGTTGTCTTTTTTTCCAGCCAAACCATGTGAAACGAAGTCAGCAACAGTTAAAGAATTACCAATTTCTTTTTCATCAGCCAGCTTTTGGATGGTATCCAAATTAACTGCTTTATAATCAGTTCTGAAAGGGCTCTTAAATCCAAATTTAGGGATACGACGCTGTAATGGCATCTGTCCACCTTCAAAACCTCTTTTGTAGGAGTAACCACTAATTGATTTCTGTCCTTTATGGCCACGACCTGATTGTTCGCCCAGTCCGGAACCCTGACCACGGCCAACACGCTTTCGTGTTTTCTTGTTCGGAGCCGGCGATTTGAGTGTATGTAATTTCATTGCTTTTTCTGTTTAAAAAAATAATCTTCTATAGTGCTGTTTTTCAGCCTTCAAAAACTTTTTGCATTGAAACGCCTCTTCTTTGAGCAATTTCAGAAGGATCTACCAACTGTCGCAACGCATCCATAGTAGCTTTCACCATATTATGCGGGTTAGAAGAACCGATAGACTTACTCAGAATATTAGTAATACCAGCACTCTCAAGTACCGCTTTAACCGGTCCACCGGCAATAACACCGGTACCCTCAGATGCCGGTATTAGTAAAACTTCACCTGCACCACATTTACCTGTTACAGTAAATGGTATGGATCCAGTTTTGGTAATTGGTACTCTGATCAATGATTTACGTGCATCATCAACCCCTTTTTGAATGGCATCTGAAACTTCATTTGCCTTACCGAGGCCATTACCTACAATGCCCTCTTTATTTCCCACCACTACAATAGAGTTAAAACTAAAACGGCGACCACCTTTTACTACCTTTGCAACACGGTTGATGTGTACAAGACGATCTTCGAGATTTAACTCACTGGCTTTAATGTTGTAATTACGACGTCTGAATCTTGGCATAATTATGTTCTATCTGATTAAAATTGTAATCCACCTTCACGGGCACCTTCGGCAATCTCTTTGATTACTCCGTGGTATTTGTAACCGCTACGGTCGAATACACATGTGGTGATGTTATTATCTTTTGCAAATTCCGCGAGTTTTTTGCCTACTTCACGAGCTTTTTCAGTTCTGCTTTTATCTTTCAGAGCATCAGCCAGATCTTTAGTAAGAGATGAAGCATGTGCAAGGGTATTACCGGTCACGTCATCAATTAATTGAGCATAAATATGCTTTGAACTTTTGAAAACACTCAATCTCGGCCGGTCTGCGGTTCCTGAAATTTTACCGCGCACTCTTCTGCGTATGCGGCTTCTTCTGTTTTTGTGTAAGGTTATCATAATTTATACTTATTTACCTGCTGATTTACCTGCTTTTTTGCGAACTTTTTCACCAAGATATCGGATACCCTTACCCTTGTAAGGCTCAGGCTTACGTAGCGAGCGAATTTTTGCAGCTACCTGGCCAACAAGTGCTTTGTCGGCTCCTGAAATCTTGATTCTGGGATTTTTAGAGGTTTTGGTATCAACTTCTATGTTAATTCCTTCCGGTGGCACAAAATAAAATGCGTGCGAATAACCCAAAGCAAGTTCAAGCATATTTCCATTCATGGATGCACGGAATCCAACACCAATAACCTCGAGTGTTTTTTCGAATCCGTCATTCACCCCAACAACCATGTTGTTGATCAGCGATCTGTAAAGTCCGTGCATAGCTCGACTTTGGCGATCATTATTCTTACGATCAACGGTTACTTCGCCATTTTCCTGCTTAATCTCAATACGCGGATCTACTTTCAGGCTCAATTCACCGTTCTTTCCTTTTACTGTTACAGTATTATCAGCCGAGATTTTTACCTCAGTCTTATCGTTAACAGTTATGGGTAGAATTCCTATTCTTGACATAATATTTTTCCGTATTAATAGACGTGACAGATTACTTCGCCGCCAACTTTAAGTTTGCGCGCTTCTTTGTCAGTCATAACACCTTTAGATGTTGTCATTATTGCTATCCCAAAACCGTTTAATACTCTTGGGATACTTTCAAAGTCAACGTATTTGCGTAAACCGGGTTTAGAAATACGTCTTATTTTCTTAATTACAGGTTGTCCGTAGTGATCATACTTAAGAAACACACGGATAAGGCCCTGCTTACTATCATCGATATCCAGAAAATTTTGGATGTACCCTTTGTCGAGGAGGATTTGAGTAATCGCTCTTTTCAACTTAGAGGCAGGTATATCGACTCTGCGATGTCCTGCGCTTTGGGCATTTCTTATTCTGGTTAAGTAGTCTGCTATTGGATCAGTCATGATTGTAATGAATCGGGTTTAATTTGTTTACCAGCTGGCTTTTTTAACACCGGGCAGCTTTCCATCAAGTGCAAGTTCCCTGAATTTAATCCGGGATACACCAAATTTACCCACATATCCACGTGGCCTGCCTGTAAGGCTGCATCTGTTGCGTACCCTAATAGGGCTGGCGTTGCGTGGCAGCTTTTGCAGTGCTTCATAGTCGCCGGCTTCTTTTAGCGCCTTTCTTTTTTCAGCATACTTAGCTGCTGTTTCTTTGCGCTTCTTATTTCTTGCTATCCAGGATTTTTTTGCCATGTTATTAAATCAATTTTTATTTCTTTTCACAAAAGGCACTCCAAAATACTTGAGTAAAGAGTAGGCCTGTTCGTCATTTTCAGCTGTCGTTACAAAAGTAACATCCATACCATGCAGTATGCTTACTTTGTCAGTGTCGATTTCGGGGAAAATGGTGTGTTCCTTAATACCGAAAGTATAATTTCCACGTCCGTCGAATCCTTTATCACTAATACCCTGAAAGTCACGCGCTCTTGGAAGTGCAAGATTTACAAGGCGGTCAATGAATTCATACATTCTGCTTCTTCTTAGAGTTACTTTTGCGCCAATTGGCATTCCATCACGTAACTTAAAGTTTGAAATAGATTTTCTTGCCTTAGTCAATACAGGTCTCTGACCTGTAATTAACGAAATATTTTCGGCTATATCGTCAAGTCTTTTACGGTCCGCAACAGCATCGCCAACACCACAGTTTATAACAATTTTTTTGATACGTGGTACAGCAAAGTTGTTGTTGATACCGAAATCTTTTTTTAGACTTGGCACAATTTCTGATTTATAAAAAGAGTAAAGTCTTGCTTCAGACATAATTTAATACCTTAGTTATCCAGTACTTCTCCGCTGAGCTTCGAATAACGAACCCAGCGTGATTTTCCATCTTCTTCAATTTTTTTACGTCCTACACGTGTAGGCTGATTGTTTACAGGATCGAGTGGCAATACATTAGAAACGTGTATTGGCATCTCACGCTCCATTCTTCCACCTTTAGGATATTCCTGTGAAGGCTTTTGATGTTTGATTTTTACATTAGCACCTTCTACAAGTACCCGATCATCAGATGGAAATACCATCAAAACGCGTCCCTCGGTGCCTTTACTTGCACCTGAGATAACTCGTACGATATCGCCTTTTCTGACGTGTAATTTATTTTGTTTATTTCTTTTACGTGCCATAATAATTAATCTGTTAAAGTACTTCCGGGGCCAAAGACACGATTCTCATGAAGTTTTTTTCACGGAGTTCACGTGCTACAGGGCCGAATATACGGGTTCCTACAGGTTCATTTTCTTTGTTAATAACCACAGCAGCGTTTTCATCGAACCGGATATAACTGCCATCTGGCCTGCGAAATTCTTTTTTTGTTCTAACGACAACAGCGTTTACTACATCGCCTTTTTTAACATTACCACCCGGAATAGCTGTCTTTACTGAACAGACAATCAAATCTCCGATCCGGGCATAACGGCGCTTTGAATCACCAAGAACTTTAATACACATTACTTTCTTGGCTCCGCTGTTATCAGCTACATTTAATATACTTTGCGTTTGTACCATTCTGTTTTACCTCAGACCGTTGAATTATTTAGCTTTTTCAATGATTTCAGTGAGTCTCCACCGCTTATTTTTAGAATATGGACGGGTTTCCATAATGCGAACAATGTCACCTTCTTTGGCCTCATTATTCTCATCATGCGTCATATATTTAGTGGTCTTGGTAATAAACTTACCATAGATTGGGTGTTTGATCTGACGATCAACTGCCACAGTAATGGATTTATCCATACGGTCGCTCACTACACGGCCAACCCTTTGTTTTCTTTCTTTTCTAACTAATTTTTCTGACATACTGCTATCCTGAAAATGATTATGCTGTACCCTCTTTTTCACCAATAATGGTGACAAGACGGGCAATTTCACGGCGGTGACTTTTAAAACGTGCTGGATTTTCTACCTGGCCTGCAATTGCTTTATTGAAACGCATTTTTTGCAAAGCCTCCTGTTCTTCCTTAACACGCACCTTTAATTCTTCCAGAGATAAATCTCTTAATTCATGAGCTTTCATATTTTTCCTTCGATTAGCTTCCCTGGTAATTTCTGCGAGTTACAATTTTTGTCTTAATAGGCAACTTGAACTGTGCCAAGCGTAATGCCTTATGAGCAAGCTCACTGTTAACACCGGTAATTTCAAACAGAATTCTTCCCGGGTGTACCACAGCAACAAAGTGGTCTAAAGCTCCCTTACCTTTACCCATTCGGGTTTCCGCAGGTTTAGAGGTAACCGGTTTATCAGGAAAAATACGTATCCAAATCTGGCCTTCACGCGACATTTTCCTTGAGATTGCAACTCGGCAAGCTTCAATTTGCCGTGATGTGATAAACTTTGGTTCTAATGCTTTTAGTGCAAAATCGCCGAAAGCAATTTTATGGCCGCGGGATGTATTTCCTTTAATCCGACCTTTATGAACTCGTCTTCTCTTTACTCTTTTTGGTTCTAACATGACTGTATATTTTTAAGTCTGTTCAAAAATTATGACTTACTTCTGCGGTTTCCGCCGCCTCTTTTGCCACGGCGTTCTCTGCGATCGCCACCTCTGCGTTTATTATCAGGTGCACTATCCTGCTTGGTTACAAGGCTTGCAGGCGACAGGTCAACATCACCAATTCTCTCACCTTTAAAAATCCAAACCGATACACCTATTGAACCGTAGATAGTCTGCGCTGTTTGCTTGGAATAATCAACTTCAGCTCTGAGTGTGTGCAAAGGCACACGGCCTTCTTTGTACTGCTCGGTACGAGCCATTTCTGCTCCGCCCAAACGGCCAGAACATTTTATTTTAATTCCTTTAGCGCCCATTCTCATTGCAGAAGCGATAGCTGTTTTCATAGCTCTTCTGAATGATATACGAGCTTCGAGCTGTTGAGCAATGTTCTGAGCAACAAGACTGGCATCTACTTCCGGCCTTTTGATTTCACTGATGTTAATTTGAACATCTTTGTTTGTGAATTTTTTAAGCTCTTCGCGTAATCGTTCTACTTCTTCTCCGCCTCGACCAATGATAACACCAGGGCGACTTGTAAGAAGCGTTAACAAAACACGCTTTGGAGTTCTTTCAATAATAATTCGCGATAAACCGGCACCACGAAGCCTCTCATTGAGATATGTTCTCAGTTTTTGATCTTCGAGTACATTTTCAGCGGTATTATGCTCGGAGAACCAGTTTGAGTCCCATCCACGAATAATACCAAGTCGTAAACCTACCGGATTAGTTTTTTGTCCCACAGATTATTCCTCGTCGTTTTCTGATTCTTCTTTTTTCGCAATAACCACTGTAATATGGCTCATACGCTTTCTGATAGGATGCGCTCTTCCCTGAGGAGCAGGCTGTATTCTTTTCAAAGTCGGGCCTTCATCAACCATCAGTGTTTTAATAACAAGCTCGTTTTCATCAAAAGTCTCATCTTCAAACTTGTCCCGCAGGTTTCCTACTGCAGATCGAATAACTTTAGATACATCTACAGAACCTGCTTTATTCATAAATTTCAGCGTGTTAAGAGCTTCTTCAACGTTCATGCGTCTTACTGCGTCTGCTACCAAACGTAGTTTTCTTGGAGCACGTCTAATATAGCGCTGTACCGCTCTGGCTTCGAATGTAACTGCTGCTGTTTCCATTTATTTATACTTTATTTCCCTTTTTTAACAGGGTGACCTTTAAAGATTCTTGTTGGAGCGAACTCACCCAATTTATGGCCAACCATGTTCTCTGTTATAAAAACAGGAACAAATTGTTTACCATTGTGTACGGCCAGAGTTAAGCCTATAAAATCAGGCGTAATCATAGAGCCGCGAGACCAGGTTTTTATAACCTTTTTAGATTTAGACTCAACAGCCTGATCTATTTTTTTCTGAAGTTTGTAATGGACGAAAGGTCCTTTTTTTAGTGATCTTGGCATATCCTGTTACTTTTTATTACGACGGCGTACAATGAATTTGGAAGAGAGCTTTTTTCTGTCTCTCGTTTTCTTTCCTTTGGCAATCTGTCCCCATGGTGAACGCGGGTGTCCACCGGAAGCTTTACCTTCACCACCACCCATTGGGTGATCGACCGGGTTCATAGCAACACCACGGGTTGTTGGCCTGATACCAAGCCATCTGCTGCGGCCTGCTTTTCCAAGCGTTACGTTCATGTGATCTGGGTTACTAACATTTCCGATGGTAGCAGTACAGCTTCCAAGAAACATCCTAACTTCACCTGAAGGCAGCTTAACAGTAACATATTTACCTGACTTTGCAATCAATTGTGCAGATGTACCGGCACTGCGTACTATCTGACCACCTTTCCCCGGTGTCATCTCAATGTTATGGATTACAGTACCCAGTGGCATAGATTCCATCGGTAATGTATTACCTGTATCAGGAGATGCCTTAGAACTATTGATAATAGTATCACCAACTTTAAGCTTATCTGGAGCAAGGATGTATCTTTTCTCACCATCGGCATAAGCTACCAAAGCAATTCTTGAAGTTCTATTCGGGTCGTATTCGATTGTTTTTACAGTTGCTGGTATATCATATTTATTGCGCTTGAAATCGATAACACGATAACGGCGCTTATGACCACCACCTTGGTGACGAACTGTAATTCTACCATTGTGGTTACGACCACCTTTTTTGCTGAGTCTTACAACAAGCGACCGCTCCGGTGTAGATGTAGTTACGTCTGCGAATACAGGCGCTATACGATGTCTTGTTCCCGGTGTAGTTGGTTTTAATTTTTTAGTAGGCATATCTTAACGCTCTTTAAATTTCGCTGAAGAAATCAATTTCCTGGCCTTCTTTCAAAGAAATGAAAGCCTTTTTCAATTTTGGTGAACGCCCTTTAATATATCCGCCTTTTGTAAACCTGCCTTTAGGTTTAGAAGCAGTAATCATTGTGCGCACCTTGGTTACTTCAACTTCAGGGTATAATCTTTCTATTTCTTCCTTTATGGATGTCTTAGTTGCGTCCATACGTACCAGAAAAGCATACTTATTTTGCTCTTCCTGAAGTCTTGTCAGTTTTTCAGTTATCAACGGTTTGATTAAAACTTTACTCATGCTGCAACCTCTTCGGTAGTTTTAATGACACTTTTCTGAAGTACATCTACAGCTGATGAGCAAATAAGCAAAACATCGGCATGTAATATTTCATAAGTAGAAGGCTTATTAGCCTCAAGAATTTGCAATTGAGGTATATTTCTGCCAGATTTATAAACTAATGCATCTGTAGCAGGTGTAAGCAGAAGTACTTTTTTGCCTTGAAGGCCAAGATTTGAAATGATTTCTGCCATTTTAGATGTCTTGGGTTCTTCAAAACTCAAATCCTCTACCAGCTTAATAGCCTCCTCTTTTGCTTTGTAAGTTAGCGCAGATTTTCTGGCTAATTCTTTCATCTTTTTAGTTAAGCGGATAGTGTAAGTACGAGGCTTTGGTCCGAATACCGTTCCACCGCCTTTAAGTAATGGAGAACGAATAGTACCACGACGTGCATTACCTGTACCTTTTTGGCGGTATGCTTTTCGTCCACCACCGCGAACTTGTGAACGCCCTTTTGTTTTAGCAGTACCTTGACGCTGATGTGCCAAGTATGCTTTAACATCCTCATAAACAACAGTGTCATTGGGCTCAATTGCGAAAATATCATCGCTGAGTTCCAATTCTTGTCCTGTTTCTGAACCGTCGGTTTTATATACTTTTAATTTCATGACTTATGCTATTGGTAATATCAAGCATTATGAATTTCTACGAGTCTACCCTTTGGGCCCGGAACAGAGCCTTTAAGCAAAATTAGATTGCTTTCGGGTATTACTTTAACAATTTGTAATTGCTTTGTTGTTACGCGAACATTGCCCATTCTTCCACCCATTCTCATCCCTTTGAATACTTTAGATGGATCAGATGACTGGCCGATGGATCCCGGTGCTCGTTCACGGTTATGTTGTCCGTGTGTTCTGCCGCCAACACCTCTAAAGCCGTGGCGTTTAACCACGCCCTGGAACCCCTTGCCTTTTGAAGTACCAGCAACATTTACTCTGTCTCCTTCTTTAAAAACATCAGAAAGTTCTAAGTGGTCTCCCAGCTCTAATCCTTCTGGGATATAATCGCGGAATTCGCGAACATATCTTTTTGGAGTTGATCCAGCCTTACTAAAATGACCTTTTAGTGCATTAGTAGTTGCTTTTTCTTTCTTGTCTTCGAATGAGAGCTGCACAGCATCGTAACCGTCTGTATCCTGACGCTTAATCTGTGTTATAGTGCAGGGGCCAACCTCAATGACCGTTACCGGAAGGTGGTTACCCGCTTGATCAAAAATGCTGGTCATTCCTATTTTTTTTCCTAACAATCCGCTCATTTTCTTAATCTGTTTAGATATTTATCACACCTTGATTTCAACATCAACACCAGATGGCAACTCAAGCTTCATGAGCGCATCAACGGTCTGTGAACCTGTTGAAAGGATATCTATAAGTCTTTTATGTGATCTTGACTCAAATTGCTCACTTGACTTTTTGTCAACAAAGACAGATTTATTCACAGAGTAAATTGTTTTATCTGTGGGAAGCGGTATCGGTCCGGAAACAACTGCTCCGGTTGATTTTACCGTTTTTATAATCTTCTCAGCTGACTTATCAATCAGGTTATGATCGTAAGACTTAAGTTTTATTCTAATTTTCTGTTGTGTTGCCACGTGTGTAATCCCAGGTTTAGTCTAAAATTTTACTTACGACACCGGCACCTACAGTACGGCCGCCCTCACGAATCGCGAAGCGAAGGCCTTCTTCCATAGCTATCGGCTGGATTAAATCTACCGTTAAGGCTACGTTGTC
>SLDG01000226.1 GCA_007125355.1 Balneolales bacterium
ACGCCAGCGCCTGTCCGGGCCAGAAAATGTAGCGGTCAACTTCTGTTCGGATATTATGCAGGCTCAGAGCCGAATTTTCGGCCATGTATTCGATTGCCCGTTCGCGCGACCAGCCCATAGCGTGCATTCCCGTATCTACCACAAGCCGCAGGGCGCGCCACATCTCGTAGGTCAACCGCCCGAAATTGCTGTACGAATCCTGATAAAATCCCATTTCGAGCGCAAGCCATTCAGAATAGAGTGCCCATCCCTCAACAAAAACCGTAAAACTGCTGTTTTGCCTGAAATCCGGCAACCCTTCAAGTTCCTGCTGCAATGCCAGCTGAAGATGATGGCCGGGTACAGCTTCATGAAATGAGAGCGCCTCAACTTCGTAAAGCGGACGGCTCGGCAGGTTGTAGGTGTTCACGAAGTAAAATCCCGCGCGTGTGCCGTCTCTTGCCGGACTATTGTAATACGCGGTCGTCATTCTTGGCGCGAGATAATCAGGCACTTCACGCAGGCCATACGGGGCACGGGGAAGACGGCCAAAAAAGCGCGGCAATTCGCCATCCATGCGTTTTAAAATAAGCGCGGTGTATTTCAGCAGACTTTCCGCATCTTCTGCATAAAACTGCGGGTCGGTTCTGAGAAAATGCACGAATTCATCGAAAGAGCCTTCAAATCCCGTTTTATCAATCACCTCTATCATTTCAGCTTTTATTCGTGCAACTTCCGAAAGCCCAACCTCATGGATTTCCTCCGGAGTGACATCAAGCGTGGTATAGTGGCGCACCAAATGCTCATAATATTCCCGGCCGCCATCGAGAGCAGAAATGCCAACTTCCTCGGGGGCGGCGGGGTAATATTCATTATTCAGAAAATCGACAAGCTCTGCGTATGCGGGCATTACTTTTTCTGTAATCACTTCGAGTGCTTTTTGTTTGAGTTGTTCCGCATCGTTTTCAGATATGGAAGACGGCACAGACTCGAACGGCGACAAAAACCGGCTGTTTTCCGGCTCGGTTATCAGCGCTTCTACTGTGGGGATGTAGTTTTCGAGCACCACACGCGGACGAACCCAGCCTCGCTCAATGGCTTTTCGGAGCCTTTCCAGATATTGATTGTTGTGTTCCGGAAAAGCGGAGAGCCGGGCGATGTAGTTTTTGTAATCCTGCTTGTTATTAAACGGCATGCGGTTTGGTTGCTCAGCAAATGTAGCGTGGTAATCCCACCATCCATTCAGCGGCATCAGATGATGTCCCAGTTCGAAGGCCTCTATAGGTTCCGACAATATCCTTTCAAACAATCTGTAGCTCACACGATCCTGATTTTCCAGACGATCATAGGGGATTCCCTCAAGCCGCTCAAGAAATGATTTATACTTTTCGTGGTTTCTTTCCAGTGCTTCCATGCTCGCGTCCGGTAAAAGCCGATTCGCATCTCTGTCGCCCGCATTACCGGCCATGTATGGATTAATACCCAGTTGATGCTCGTGATATTCTTCAAACAGCTCATGCAGTTTTTCTTCAGGGGCGACGCATCCCGCAAGGAGTAGCAGTAAAAACGTGATTGCGAAAGTTTGGGCGGTTTTTTTCATGGGGGATTAAAGCTGTGATGTAATTTTGAAATCTCTTAATGGCAAGTAAATATTAATATGGCGCAGACCTGTCATGTTTTAAAGATAATATTATTTAAAACTACTACTGAAATTTAAAAACCTGACAGGTCTTTCTGGCTTACACAACCTTGACATATCATTAGATTGGTTCTGTGATTTTTATTTCCTTTTCAATTCTTGGAGCCCATTCATTCTGATTTAGCATTGTTTCAGATATTTTATCCTGAAAGTAAACCCGATACCACAACTGCTTCTCGAACCGGCCGACATCTTTGAAAATCTTTTCGGAATGCACCATCAGTTTCATTAGAAATTCATCGCTTGGCTCGCGGTGGTTGTTAATTATTTGGCTAAGCAGCACAGGTGTAATGCCAACGTCTTTGGCAAACTGATTCTGTTTCTGATAAATAATTCCAATATACTTTTTTAGAAATGATGTGAAACTATTTTTTTCATCTGTAGAACCACTATTCAGGTAACTTTCCATTATTAATTTGAGCTGCATAAGTCGTGCTCGTTTTATGTCTTTATCAGACAAATTCTTCATACGCTCCAAACGCGCTTCCATCAACGCGATCGAATCTGATTTTTTTTCTTTCTCCGATGTGTATCTGGAATCAATATTGTAAAGTGTGTAGTCATTAACTACGTTTTTGTCTTCAGTCATAGTCGTATCTATTAATCAAGTTCAATAGTTCAGGCACTTCCAAGCTCAGAAGCATTCCTGTGATCTTCATATTATATTTTTCCATGTAGAGTTTAGCAATTTGAGTTTTGGGCTTTAGAGAAATACAAGCATGTTCTCCAAAATCTTCCAAGGCAATCTTTGAAGCATAAGCAATTAATACTCCTGCTATATTTTCATAGATTTTACCACTTCCCAAATTTTCTTTGGAGACAGCTATGAGCCTAATATGAATCCGCCATTCTTGAGGGATTCGATCCATTGAAATTAAACCCAAGGCGTCTTCAGTTCGGCTAATGACTAACTTGTAAACCTCGAATTTACTCTCACTACTCCAATCGAATGAATATCTTTTCTTACTAAAAAGCTTTAATTCTGATTTCTCCACAGGATAGATCTCAACCGGAATTGGCTTTTCAGTAGAAGCTTCTACAATTCTCATATTTGAAAATAACAAAAGTTTCCCAATTATGGAAATTATATTTCAAGCTGTTTGCGAATTTTGCAAATCATTAGTCATGGAGTCTTTTCTCTAACTCCCCACCCCCAAACGCCGGGTTCCGGAACAAGTGCTTTGGTGCATAATAGAGCAATGTTGCGCCACGGGCGAGCATGTAGGTTGTCATGGCGAACCAAATGGCGTGGTTGCCAAGCAAGTCTGCAGTCAGGAAAAAAGCAGGCAGGAATATCAGTATAGATGAAATAAGCATGGAGTTTCGCATCGGGCCGGTGGCGGTGGCGCCGATATAGACCCCATCCCACATAAAACAGAAACTGTTGATTAGTGGCGCGGCGATTGTCCAACCAAAATATAGCAAAGCCAGACTAATCAGCTCTTCGTTGTCGGTAAATATGCGCAGAATGTGCCAGTCGAATATGAAATACATTAACGAGAACACCGCGCCCAATCCCATCCCCCAAGCGAATAATAATTTGACCGCCGCCGTGAATCTTTTTTTATCTCTTGCGCCCATGTAGCGTCCGGTAAGGCTTTCAGCGGCATAGGCAAAACCATCGACACCGTAGGCCATGAGATGCCAAAGTTGTAGCAGAATGGTGTTTACAGCAAGAATATCCTCCCCGAATGATGCGCTTTGCACTGTAAAAAAGGCGTACGTAAAAATGAGGCAGAGCGTTCGTATAAAAATGTCGCGACTGACGGTAAAAAACCGTTGTAATCCCGAAAGAACCAGAATCCTCGCTCTGTTTGTGTTTATGTATTTCTTGCCATATTTCCTGAAAAACAGCACCGCTGCAAGAATGAGTCCGCAGTACTGCGCAATGACGGTTCCGTAAGCCACACCATCGACCTTCATCCCCAATCCGTAAATGAAATACACATTCAGCGCGATGTTCAGCAGGTTGATGAAAATGGTGATATACATGGGGTAACGCGCGTTTTGCATCCCCAAAAACCAGCCTTGAATAGCGAATAAAATCAGAACGGCGGGGGCATCCCAGATTCGGATGCTGAAATAGACTCCCGTGTAGTGCAGCACGTCGTCGGAGGTGTTTACGATGGCAAGCGCTAACTTTAAAATGGGGATTTGCAAAAGAATCAATAAAAAACTGCCGGCAAGGGCAACAATCATAGCCCGGCTGAGTATCAGGGCCGATTCCCGTTCGTTTTTTCCACCAAATGCGTTCGCGGTAAGTCCGGTGGTTCCCATCCTGAGAAAACCAAAACCCCAGTAAAGAAAATTGAAAATCATGCCGCCAATGGCGATGGCGCCGAGATAATACACTCCATCCAAACGGCCAACTAGTGCCGTATCAACCGAACTAAGCAATGGAATAGAGATATTGCTGATGATATTCGGAATGGCGAGTTTTAGTATCCGTTTATTCAATCGGGGATGCGCCCTCCGGTTTCCAGCGGTTCAGAAAGGTTTGCAATGTATTCATAATCCGGTGGATGTCGGCAATGTACACTTCCTCATTGAGCGTGTGATACGGAAAAATGGCCGGCTCAATAGCCACAGAAGGCACGGCTTTTTGTGCGTTTTGGTTCAGGACTTTCCCATACGTGAGGTAGTCATTGGTATTGTTGGCTTGCAGTAAATCCGGGTCGATTTCTTTGAACTGACCCACAAGTTTTTCCGTTAGCCGGATTTCTTCTTCTGAGGGTGATGTTTTGGTGAACTCCCAATGCTTTGAATAGAGCGCACAGCCGGAATCCCCCTTAAAAAGTGGTGATGTATCTACGGTGATAACAGCATCGGGGATGTTGTTCTTTTCGAGCATCCGGTTACTCAGCCGCTCCGCACCAAGTCCTGAATTGAGGCCCTTACCGCCATTCCGCAGCAAGTGGGGATGTTTTTTGAGTCCCGTGCTTTCTTCCATTTCTGATAAAAGAACCATCAGTGTGGGCCAGTTTTGGCTTGGTGCCTTTTGCAAAAGCGCCATCACAATGCCAATCCCCGCGGTGTTATCAAGCTGACCGATTAGCTTGGTATCGGTTTGTTCGAAAGGAAGTTCAGAGGGATAGGATTCTCCGAAATGGTTAATTTTATCGAGGTGGGCGGATAGCGCAATGCAGCCCTGACGCTTACCCGGAACCGTTAACACAAGATTCCGGCCGTGAACAGTTTCGCATTTGCATGTTTCAATACTCGTCGCTATTTCGGTAATGAATGGATGCAGCCGTTCCTCAAAGGAACTAAAAGAGGGTACTTTGGCTGCTGTGCCAATAATATCAGTAACGTTCATACTTTTGAATTTTGGGGTTGTTCTGACCGCCAAATATGAGAAAAACAATTGTTAAAGTCAGGTAGATTTTAATCTGATGGTAGCACATAACATAATCGGTTCTATAATGAGATTTTTCGGAAAGTTTGCATTTTATAATTCAAGCCCGTTCCAAAGCGTTTAACCCGAAACATGAAGGTGCAAATTATCACAAAGGTGAGGTTTTAATTATTCGTTCACAGACATATTACACTTTTTGTATCGGGGAAATCATGATTCGGAGTGCGCTCTTGTTTTTTTCAATAAACCCTTTATTTTACTTTACTAATTCACCTGCCTCAGACAACAAACTCTTTTTATGCCATGTATCATATTTTAATAACCCAACTACTGTTATCTTTTCTGGCTTTTGCTCAAAATCCAGCAAACCCCGATGAATTTTTTTCGCCCCAAAACCAAACATCCCCTGACACCCTTTTTGTAGAGATGGAAATGGTGAAGGGATTTGGTGGCATATCGGCTTCGAGCGGGTTAACAAGAGAATTGGATCCCAGTAATCCATGGTATCCGGCGGTGCCGAAAGTTACGGGCATCCCCGAAAATCTTACAGAATATACTGTACTGGTAGATCAATTAGATTTTGTTCAGCACGCGTATCAGTCATACCATGCCGGGTTGATTGATTCTGCCAGGGTTTTTGGTGCTTTTGAAAGTTGGGGGCATGATACGGCAGATTTCACTTCAGAGTATTTAAACACATACGTTGCCATGCTTATCTGGGATGAAGACGAAGAGACGCTCATCAAAATCACGAGTAGTTTGCCTCTCGATTTTAGCGGTGAAGAAATAATGACATTGCCTGAACCTACCGGATTTTTGAATCCCGATGATATGCTGGTAAAGGAAATTTCTTATGAAATGTACCATGAGGGTGAAATAAAAACGGTGAATGATTGGTTTCGCATCAGCAAAGGGCCTGACCTGAGTGCGCAGGGAATTGAGGGGAATGTTTATTTTACCGGAAACTATTCGCACCGCAGAGGCACCGTAGAAATTGACGGCACCGAGCATGTCATCCTGCTTCATAATAACTTCAGTGGTGCACGGTTCGACAGGACATCCGCAGGACTGGCAATTCCCAAAGAGGATGATACCCCCGAACAGTTTGAGTTTGGACAGTTTATTGAATTAGGGGATGCTTATTTTCGTTTTGTTGATGTTGCCAAAGATGGTAGTTACATCGCACTCGAAAAGCTTACCGTAACCGATGGTGCAGAAGGCGCGCAGATAGGATTTAAAGCATTCGATTTTGCGACAGAAACAACAGACGGAGATCCATTTACATTATCTGACCTTGAAGGCTCTTATGTTTTTCTTGATTTTTGGGGAACTTGGTGCGCGCCTTGTATACATGAGATGCCTTATCTGAAAGAAGCCTACAGATTATTCAGGGGAGAAGGTTTTGAAATGGTCGGAATTGCCTATGATGATCCCGAAACACTGGCGGCTTTCGTGGAAGAGTGGGAAATTGAATGGCCGCAAATTGTGCAAACTCCGGGTTCAAATACAGAAATTAACGACCTGTATAACATACGCGGCTTTCCCACAACCTACATGCTGGATACCGAGAGGATTATAACGGCAAGCGGCTTGCGCATGTTTAGTATCGAAGAAAAGCTCTTTGAGGAAGTCGGGATTAATGAAAACGTTGCCGAACGAATAAAAGAAGGAAACCTCTTACTTGAAATTCCGGCTGATAATGCCGAGAGCGTTCACATTAGTGGATCGGATTTTCCGTTTGGCGGCAGAATCCCACTTTATAATATAGAGCAATCGTGGGTTAGGGGATTCAATCTTGATCCCGGCACATACACATTCCGTTTATTTGTGGATGGAGAGCGGGCTTCATTAGATATCCCCGGTAAAACAGAAGACGAAGACGGCAACATCGTTTATGTGGTTGAGGTGCCGGAGTAAGGCAACTGATTTATCTCAAACCTGTCAGGTTTTAAAGATCAAAACTTTAAAACTGAAACTTAAGCCAGAAAACCTGACAGGTTTTTCGCGAAAGCATGCCGTTACTCAATTTCGTGCAAATATGCTTTGAAATCAGTGTAGTCATTCTTCATAGCAACCGCGTTCGAGGGCTTTTCGAAACAGGCCGCAAGACGATCGGGCATATCCGGAGCTTTGTCTATGGCTTGTTCAATCACATCACCGAATTTTGCGGGATGCGCCGTTGATAGCACCAAGCCCGGCTCATCCTCAAATCCAAAATTTTCATATTGATGATCAA